>DBGGTD010000454.1:0-3003 GCA_051162585.1 Elainellaceae cyanobacterium | reverse complement strand
CGTTTGAGATAATTCGTCGAGTCGAGGAAATAGCTCGGCAAGGGGGCGATCGCGATCAGGAACCTGACTGCGTCGACCATGAACCACCAGAATGGTATTGCGGGTTAGGTCTAGTTCGGTTTGAGAGTCTGCTCCATAGCTCCAAAGCCGAATCGGATAGTCGCGGATGTTGTTGCCATTGGTCGATTCGGCAGCTTGAATCTGATCTAAACGAAGCAGCGTCGGCGTGATGACGTTCAAAGGACTCCTCCTTATAAAGTGCCTGGATGTAAAGTGCCTGGATGTAAAGTGTCTAGATAATGAGCCTGAGCTAGAACATTACAAAATCTTCAATTCTGAGCAACAACCGATTAGAAAGTCAGAAAATCCCGCAGAGTGGGGGTTTGATTGATCTTGGATCGGATAGGATGGTCTGGAGAATTATTGGCAGACTGGCATCTATCGTGGCAGAGGAAATTCTAGATTTTTCACCTGACTATTTAAACGCGTGTGCTCAAATCATGGTTACGGTTAGCAATCGTGAGCCGTGGCATGAGAACTGGACGGTTGAAACTGCACAAACCCGTCTGTGGGAAATTGCCAATACTCCCGGATTTATCGGTCTAGTCTATTGGGCAGACGGGGTGGGTGGGTATGCATTTGGCTGTTGTGAACAATGGGATACGTCTAAAAATTTTTGTCTCTACGAAATTGCCGTCAAGCCAGATATGCAACGAAAGGGCATTGGCAGTCAGCTTGTATCTCAGTTGGAACGAGTGTTGGTTAAACAGGGCGTGACTAAAGTGTATTTAGCCACGTTGCGAGACAGCAATGCGGAAGACTTTTACCGTAAGCAGGGCTATCGAGAATCAAAGACTGTCATGACGATGGTACGGTTTCTTGACTCGTCAATTTTAAACGCTACAAATCAATGAATCACATTAGCGTTGGCAGGTTATTGACAAAGCTTTCTTGAGGAAGACGACACCGCTATCCGTTTTCGCATAAAGTCAGCCCATAGTCTACTTGGGGAGGAGTTCCCTTGCGATTTGGTTCGTTGGTTGGGTTTGCAGCCCTGCTCATTTCGCTCTATATCCTCTGGCGGATTCAGCAAATCGTGTTGCTGGGGTTTGCGGCTGTCGTATTTGCCACGGTTATCAATCGGTTAGTCAAATACTTGGAGCAGCATAAAGTCAAACAGGGATTGGCGCTTGTTCTGTCGGTTGCTTTCATACTCGTGATTGCGATTGTTTTCATCGTGCTGATTGTGCCGCCGTTAGTGCGACAGGCAATGGAATTAGTCGATCTCGTCCCCGATGGATTTCAGCAACTGCAAGAGTGGATTAGCTGGATACAAAATTTCCTGCCGGAGCAAGTCATAGAGGATGTTCGCGGATTGAGCGGAATTGGCGGAATTGTCAGCAATATTCAATCGTGGGTTTCTAACTTGTTTGGAAACTTTTTTCAAATCTTTTTTAGCTCGATCGAGTTTCTATTGAAACTGCTGCTTCTCATTGTGGTGACGCTGATGTTTCTCGCCAATCCGTCTGCTTATCGCCACTTATGTCTCCAGCTTTTCCCGTCGTTTTATCGGCGTCGAGCGGATGCCATTCTGCATCAGTCTGAAGAAGCGTTGGTTGGCTGGTTCAAAGGTATTTTGTTTAATATGACCGTGATTACGGTGCTCAGTGGAATGAGCTTATGGATTTTGGGCGTGCAGCTCCCGCTTGCCAACGCATTTCTGGCTGGGTTGCTGACCTTTATTCCTAACGTGGGTCCTACGATTAGCGTGATTCCGCCTATGGCGATCGCCCTTTTAGATACTCCTTGGAAAGCTATTGTCGTCTTGGGCATCTATGTTGCAATTCAGCAAATTGAAAGCAACGTGCTAACTCCCATCATGATGGAAAAGCAAGTATCCCTCTTGCCTGCACTCACGCTACTGTTGCAGGCAAGTTTTGCGATTTTCTTTGGAATTTTGGGACTATTCCTCGCCTTGCCGATTGCGGTTGTGGGACAGGTCTGGATTCGAGAGATTGTGATTCGAGACGTGTTCGACAAGTGGAAGAATAACCGCCTGCAAGCAAGCAAGCCTGAGCAGTCTTAATATCGATTTTGGATTTTGGGTTTTAGATTTTGGATGGGTCGGTGAGAGTTGAGTAGTTTTCAGAAGCGAGCCTGATATCGCCCCAGCGCAATCAAGGGGAAGTATTGCTGATACATGTGGTATTTGAGATAGAAATGACCAGGAAATCCTGTGCCTGTGAAATAGGGTTCATCCCAACGACCATCTGATAGCTGAGTTGCAATCAAATACCGAACCCCGTTTTGAATCGCATCTAGATCAGGCTGCCCGGTGACATCACCAGCGGCCATCAAGCCAATCAGTGCCCATGCTGTTTGCGATGCTGTACTGTCTCCCTGTCCTTTTAAAGATGGATCATTGTAGCTAAAGCAGGTTTCGCCCCAGCCCCCATCCGAATTTTGGCAACTGACTAACCAGGCTGCTCCTTTCTCAATTTGACGACGATGCGTGGTGGGGGCAACCAGGGCAAGAGCTGACAGCGCGCCGCTCGTTCCGTAGATGTAGTTGACTCCCCAACGACCATACCAGCAGCCTTCGCTTTCTTGTTCGGCAGTGAGGTAGTCGAGGGCGCGAGTAAGACGAGCAGGATTTTGGGATGTGGGGATGAGAGAGAGACTGTCAGGGGAGGAGGAGATTTGAGTCGTAAAGGTTGAGGTTTGGATTCCGATGATATAGCCGATCATTTCTACGACTCGTGCCGTGACGTCGGCGGTGTTGGGGTCGATCATCGCTTTGAGGTCGGCATAGGGAAGGGCGTTGAGCCAGTCTTGGTCATTATCGAGGTCGAAGGCTCCCCAGCCACCGGGGTTGCACTGCATGGTGGCAATCCAATCGAGGGTGCGGGCGATCGCCATTTGCTTTAAGTTTTCGTTTGGCAACTCTAACTGGCTCAGCGCCATCACCACCACTGCCGAATCGTCTACGTCAGGATACCAGCG
>DBGGTD010000453.1:0-2734 GCA_051162585.1 Elainellaceae cyanobacterium | reverse complement strand
ATCTAGACTCAGACGATTGTTGATTACAATCCACGAAAAATACGCTCTTCCATTCGCGTGTGTCGTTTTTGGAATCGTTGGATCTGCCTTAGGATGTCGGCTACGCCGAACTGGTAGAGCGACTAGCTTTGCTATTAGCATTGTTATTATTTTTAGCTATTACCTGCTGTACTCGGTTTGTAGCGCGCTAGCCCACTCAGACGTTTTGACTCCTATTGTTAGCGCTTGGCTGCCTAACCTTTTTGGATTTGGAATTGGGGCATTTCTCCTTGTGAGAGCTTCTCAATAAGATTGGAATACAATCTGGACGAGAAGATATTGATGCGTGCCCGCGCAGACTGACCTTTTCTGACTCAGATTCGCATGTTAATTCTTGAAGAAGAATGTTGACTTATTCAGCGTCCTTGCGGAAATAGAAACTAGGATAGATACAAATAAGAAACTGATGGGTTAATTTAGCGTCATTAGTCAATAGAGTTGATCGGTTAGCCGACTTATTCATTTTGTTCATTAATCCATCGCTAACAGACCTAAACCGCATCCATTCAAGTCATCTTATCCTGAACGAATTCATGTGTCTGGTTTCCAAATCATGACATTTTGTTTCGCTCATCTACTACTCCATCGCAAGCATGCGTGAGCATTTTAGAACTATGCCACTCCGAAATCAGTTTCCAACCTCTCTCCGCTATCTCAAAGCTCGACTCCAGTTTATAAAACGTCCGATGTTTTGGGGAGCCAGTGTTGTTTTGGTGCTGGCTACGTTTTTTATTGCTGAGTACTGGACTCATCCTGAGTGGTTTCAGGTTGACCAGAGCGATCGCACCCCTATCAATGACGGTCCCTCAGAAGAAGCAGCTAATCAGAGTGCGTCTGACGGGCTCCCTCCATCAGAGGACAATGCGATTGGAGCAGATATTGATAGCTTGCCGCTCTTATTTGATGAAATCCAGGGATTTGGTCAGAATGGTACGTCCGATAGCGAGTTGACTCAAGCCCCGGATGATCCGAGTTCTTTGTTTTCTGACCAACTTTTGCCCGCACCTGGTTCTTCAGAGTCTGAGCTTGAGGATGCAAGGGAGGGCGATCGCTCCCTTCTGAATCCATTTGCGTCAAACGACGCAAGTAATGATCTACCGAGTTCAGCTAATTTTTCTAATGCGGTCCCATCGAATAACAGTCCTAGCTTGGCAAGCCCTAGCTTATCATTACCGAGCTTTGGTAGACTTTCATCACCAGCACATGGGACTGCCTCCTCTAGTCAAGGCTCAGTACAACCATCTGGCAATCCTCTGCAATCTGCCCTAGAGCGATATAACTCACCGGCCCCATCCACACCACAACAATTTTCTCCCAACTCATCTAGCACCGCATCGCCCAGCCCATCTTCGTCAGGAGTGGCTGGTCAGAATCAGACTATTCCCAGCAGTTCTCCTTATTTTCAGACATCACCTGCTCCAGGTACAACCGGGTATACACTCCCGCCAACGTTGACTGTTCCTTCGACGTCATCACCGAGCACGTCGGGACGCACACCAAGCTCACTGCAACGTCAGCCTGGAGCATTCACTGCCCCATCTATCGTTCCACCCGTGGCTCCTAATCAAAGCGGAACGGTTTTATCTCCTAACCAATTTCCTGGAACGGGCGTCCCAAATGTCGGAGCCCCGGCATATACGCCTCCGCCTCAGAGTTATCCACAGCCTCAATCAAGCCAGACATCCCCAAGTTCAGCCATCGTTAGCCGAACTGGACCAAATTACTTACCTGGGGCTAGACAATTCACCGTTTCACCGCAGTAGTTATAGCCTTACGCTCTCGCGCTAGGACGCTGAACGTGTGTAGAACCCTTGCGCCGTGCGGGTTTTACACACAAATCTAAGCCCGTAGGGCTAAAATAGGAGTCCGAATCGATTAAACCACCTCAGAATCAGCGAAGTGGCTGATGATTGCGTCTGCAAACTCAGAACACTTCAGCGGTGGGGCGGGCGGTTCCATCATACGTGCCAGATCGTATGTCACATTTCGGCTAGAAATGGCTGAGCCAACTCCTTTTCTCACCAAATCAGCAGCCTCTTGCCATCCTAAGTATTCCAGCATCATAACTCCTGACAAGATCAGAGAACCCGGATTAATTCGATCGAGCCCTGCATGCTTAGGCGCAGTGCCGTGGGTCGCTTCAAAAATTGCGCAGGTGTCACCAATATTTGCGCCTGGGCCCATTCCTAGCCCTCCGACAATTGCCGCTGCTGCATCTGAGAGATAATCACCGTTTAGATTCATCGTAGCAAGGATAGAATACTCATCTGGGCGAGTTTGAATTTGCTGAAAAATGCTGTCAGCGATTCGGTCATTGACCATAATTTTGCCTTTCCATTGACCGTTTCCATGAGTTGACCAGATGGCATCGAGAGTTGCTTTCACTTCTTCGCAAATCTCTACTTTCTTTTCTTTCGTCAACGATGCATATCCAGGTTCAACCTGTTGAGCATTTGCTTCGATTGAAATGTCGGGATTATTTTCCTTATTGCTGAGGATCCAGGATTCTCGCTCAGTGACACAGTCTGCACGAAACTCGGTGATCGCCAGCTCGTAGCCCCAATCTCGAAACGCTCCTTCTGTATATTTCATGATGTTGCCCTTATGCACTAAGGTCACCATTTGCTTGGGCTTCGGTAGTTGAAGGGCATGCTTCATGGCTCGTCGCACGAGCCGTTGAGAGCCAGTCTTGCTA
>DBGGTD010000452.1:0-2278 GCA_051162585.1 Elainellaceae cyanobacterium | reverse complement strand
GGCTGAGGTGATCGAGCACGATCACACCACAAAATCAGGCAAAACCCGTACGGTCAATTTGCGCGATCGCCTCTTTGATCTTGAAGTTATCTCTAACGTTAGTGACAGCTCTGAAGCAGCGCAGACCGAAGCATCAGCACCTCAAGTGACACTTCGCTATGTTGGCAGTTGCCGCAATGACGGCACGTTACTCCGTTCAAATCAAGTAGTGTATATGTTAGAGCAGTTAGCTCAGCACGAGTTACAACTTTTAAGAATTCATCGAAATCGCTTGTTTTTAGCCCACGAGGGCAATTCTCAAGAACTTGTTAAGCTAATCTAGATGGGTTCATGTCTCTTGGATGCGTCAAGTTTAAGGAAATTTTTACCTCGATAAATTCTGATTCCTACTGGCGATATGGTCTCTCCGCGCTATAATGCTTTTCATAGAGAAGCTGCTGTCTATCGAGAATCATGAGGATTGTTGATTTTCGATGACAAGGATTACGAGGTGAAACTTGCTTCTGTAGGGTTTTTCCAACGGGTCTGGTTAGAGTATGTTTGACTTCTCAAGAGCAGGCATTCTAGCTAGAAGGTAACGACAAATAGCGATCGATAAGCATTACATCTGCATGTCATTAGTCTGAATGGATGATGTTTTAGTTCATAGATCCCAGGGTAGGAGCAGCTTCGTTGCCTCCACAATGGGTCAAGGATTTTCACCAATGTAGTCTTGCAGGTCAGCCGAGCGGGCAGGATGGAATGGTTTCCGCCCCTGACACTGTCAATATTTGAGGAAGTTGAATGCCCAAACAAATTATTATCGCCGAGCAGCATCGCATCGCCGCTGTCTTTTCGGAAGACCAGATCCAAGAACTGATCGTTGCGACAGGCAGTCATCAGGTCGGTGACATTTATCTAGGAATTGTTGAAAATGTCCTGCCTGGTATTGACGCTGCATTTGTCAACATTGGTGACACCGAGCGTAATGGATTTATCCATGTTTCTGACTTAGGCCCACTGCGACTCAAGCGTTCAGCAGGTTCAATTACTGAGTTGCTAGCACCCCAGCAGAAAGTGCTAGTGCAAATCATGAAGGAACCTACCGGCAATAAGGGGCCTCGACTGACCGGTAATATAACCCTACCAGGGCGGTATTTGGTGCTTATGCCCTTCGGTCGGGGGGTCAATCTTTCAAGGCGAATTCGCAATGAGAATGAGCGAAATCGTTTGCGGGCCCTAGCAATTCTCGTCAAGCCTGCTGGGATGGGACTGCTTGTACGCACTGAAGCAGAAGGAATCGCAGAAGAAGCAGTCATTGAAGATTTAGAAGCTCTACAACGACAGTGGGAAAATATTCAGCAAGAAGCTGTTACCTCGCGCCCTCCCAAATTGCTCAATCGGGATGACGACTTTATTCAGCGCGTTCTCCGCGACGTATATAGCGCTGACGTAAACCGAATTGTTGTTGACTCGCATACGGGCTTGAAGCGAGTCAAGCAGCATTTAATGTCGTGGAGTGGTGGAAAATCTCCTCAAGGAGTTCTCATTGACCACCATCGCGATCGCATCTCTATTTTGGAATATTTTCGAGTCAATGCAGCGATTCGAGAGGCGCTCAAGCCCAGAGTTGATTTGCCGTCAGGGGGCTATATCATCATTGAAACGACCGAAGCCCTGACCGTCATTGATGTCAACTCCGGATCATTTACCCGATCGAATACGTCTCGCGAAACCGTTTTGTGGACGAATTGTGAAGCGGCATCGGAAATTGCCCGACAACTGCGCCTTCGTAACGTGGCCGGTGTCATCGTTGTTGACTTCATCGATATGGATTCTCGGCGTGACCAGCTCCAAGTTCTTGAGCAGTTTACCCGAGAACTCAAAGCAGACAAAGCCCGCCCTCAAGTCGCTCAGCTATCTGAACTAGGATTGGTTGAGCTAACCCGTAAGCGTCAAGGCCAAAATATTTACGAGTTGTTTGGACGACCCTGTGCAACGTGTGGTGGTTTAGGTCATCTGGTTCATTTGCCTGGCGATACCGAAACCGTGGTTCATGAGATTGTCGAGCCGCCGCGCACATACCCTGTTGTCGAATCTCGTAATCCGCAGCTTCGAGAGGTGCCTGATGCACAGGGTGAAGACTTTGAGCTAGAAACCTCACCCGATTTGCAAGAGCTGGATTTGGTTAACCATCCGAGCTATCAAGAGCGGGGAGGCAATAACCGACGACGACGGCGGCGGCGAGGAGATTTGCCCTCCCCCCCACGATCTGGAAATGCTCGATTTGCTGTTAATC
>DBGGTD010000451.1:0-2795 GCA_051162585.1 Elainellaceae cyanobacterium | reverse complement strand
GAGCGAAGCTCGTCGCCCGTCAGCCGTGGCAACGTATTTGGCAGTATATTCGTTACTGGCTCGCGGCTTTGCTCAGCGGCAACCCTCCCTAATTCGGCGAGCTAAGCTAATGCTGGTTCGTCTAGTGTCTCGGCAAGATGTTTATTTAGAACAAGCCATTTGCGCGCTTCTGCTAGGGCAGACCGAAGAAGCCAGCCATGCGTTAGAACGAAGCCAAGAATATCCGTCGCTCGCGTTTATTCGAGAACATTCAAAAGATTCGCCTGATTTGCTACCAGGGCTTTGCCTCTACAGTGAGCGCTGGCTGCAAAATGAAGTCTTTCCTCATTTCCGAGATTTGGCGCAGCAGCAAGCGTCTCTAAAGGACTATTTTGCAGATGAGCATGTTCAAGCCTATTTAGAAGAGTTACCCAACGAACCTGAGCCAATGAATCAGTGGCCGATGGCAACATCATCACGGGTTTCCTATGGAGCCTCTCAACGCTTGGGGGGCTCTCAATATCAGTCTGCTTACGATGACGCAAACGCCTATGGCAGCAAGCATACCAGCCGAGGGCGGGGCGGGATCTTTGGAGATGAGTCGGTAGGAACCACAGCAACCGCTGAACCCAATCACGGATCAGAGAGTTTGGGAGATAGAAGTGTCTCAACAATGCCCGCAGCTGAGCGAATTTCGCAGCTCTCGCCGGAGGGTCGGCTGAATGGCTCGGATACTGGATCAAGCTCTCGACATGCTCGTTCAGATCGGGGGCGATCGCCTCACGGTGATACTGACCCACAGGCTCGGCGAGCAAATCGGCTGCACGGCGGCCCCGAAGCAACGACCCGCCGCCGAGGAAACAGCATTCGTCGTGTGCCTCGGCTTGACCGCTTAGTCTTTTTATTGGCAATGGGTTTTGTCGGTATTATTGTTTTATGGTTTCTGGTCAGCCGAATCTATGGGTGGCTGAGCCAGAGCTTCGCTGGCTCCCCCCTAGAAGGCGAACAGCTCCAAATCACCCTCAACGAACCCGTGATACCGATTCCAGAACCCCCTGCACCAGACGAACAAGCCGCCAACGATTTAGAAGGGCCGCTCACCCTAGATCGAGCTGAAAACGTCATCCAAACTTGGTTTGAGGCAAAATCGGACGCACTAGGCCCAGACTATGAAGTGGAGGCATTAGACGACATCTTAGTTGACCCGGCGCTTACCCAACAAATCAATCGAGCCGAAGAAGTTCAACAAGATGGAGAGCACTGGGAATATGAACATCCCACCCTTGAAGTCACATCAGTAGAGCTATTTGAGGACGACCCTGACCAAGCCATAGTAGAAGTGTCAGTGACCGAGGTAGGCGAGCTATATCGAGACGACCAAGTCGATTTGACTCAATCATATGACAGCAGTCTTGTTGTTCAATATCAGTTAGTTCGCGATGATGAACAGTGGAAAATTCAAGACTTTTCTGTAGGGGAATAGCGTTCTGCTGATTAGACCAATATGCCTAAATTTTGTCTCTATCAGGTTGTGATTTTTTCATGACAGATACATTGATTCAGGCATATCTGCCATTATTGCTGTGGTCTGGTTTGGGTCTGCTAATATTTCGAGTTTTGCCCGATGCGTTTCCTCGCATGCTAGGGCGCGCCCTCTATTGGGTAGGAGTTCCTCTCGAAATTGGAGTGTTAGCTAGAGAGTCTGAGTTTGCTCAACAGGTGGGTTGGGTCCCTATCTTTGCGGTCGGCACATTGATTGCAGGCTTATTGCTTAGTTGGCTCAGTCTTAACGGATTGAGCTATTGGCTGTCACGACGTCAGTCTACTAACACTCAGCCTGAACTAACGCCTGAGCTTTCGCAGCCCAATTCCCCCCCTCTAGATGACCGGGAGGCGTGGGCGATGCGATCGCGCCGAGGCGGTTTTATAGTGTCATCGATGATTGGCAACACAGGATTTGTCGGGCTGGCGATCGCCCCTGTCTTTGTTGATGAACAGGCTCTAAGCTGGGTGGTTCTTTACAGCGTGATTCACAACGTGGTCGGCACGTATGGGTTAGGAGTCTATATCGCCAGCTACTTTGGACGCAGCACCACCCTTCCGACGGGGTGGTTGCAGATTCGAGATGTCTTAACCGTTCCCTCACTCTGGGCATTTGCCGTAGGCTATGCATCTCGCCCAATTGCTCTCAATCCAGTCATTGAAACAGTCTTGCATCGCTCAATCTGGGTTGTCATTCCGATGGCGCTGCTGCTCATGGGGATGCGGCTGAGCCAGCTTAACGGCTGGAAAAGTTTGAAACTTGCCCTACTTCCGATGACGCTTAAGATTTTCGTGCTTCCGGCAATGGTAGGATTAATAGCGGTTTTAGTTGGGTTACCAGCCTATCCGAGACTGGCTCTCGTGCTGATGTCAGGAATGCCGACCGCCTTTGCAGGATTGATTTTGGCAGAAGAATACGATCTAGATCGAGAACTCATTGCCGGTAGCGTGGTCTTGACAACCGGAATGCTGCTCTTAACCATTCCGATTTGGCTGGTATTATTCGGCAGCGGTGACTCTGTAACGCTGGGGACACCGCTCTTACCCTAAAACGGTTTCTAACCCAGACAGAATCGGAACAGATAAATCAGAACAGGTCGATTGGATAGATCAGTGGCAGACTGACATAAACTTAACGAGCGATCGCCTCGTCTCTATCCCATATCCATTGATATATAGTCCGTATAGAACTAAAGAAGCGTGAAATATTTTTTCTTATCCGATGGTTGGATGATCGGGCGAATTTGGGAATTCGGAGGAATTTGGGATGAAAT
>DBGGTD010000450.1:0-7853 GCA_051162585.1 Elainellaceae cyanobacterium | reverse complement strand
GTTTTACCAGAAGGCAATTCAAGCATGGCGCGACGGGTCTGAACGCGACCGAGCCGAACTAGTTAAACGCTATTTCAGCACCGTTCCTGGCTTTAGCACTCCCGAGGTGATTTTTCGTCAGCCATCTGTTCCTGGTTTCTTACAATACCTCGGCATACCGGGTGGCGATCCGTTTTATGCGGTGATTGCCTATCGAGCGGCCTCCCCGACGACTTGAAGGGTGACTTCAACAACAATCACGGTTTGATGCCAAGTAAAGCCCTGCGGGCTCAGATTTGTGTGTGACCCCGCGCGCCGCGCGGGGTCACACACGTTCAGCGTCCTAACGCGAGAGCATAAGGCTATAATCCTGGGCATATGTGATCAAGATCACGGAAATTCATGAAGAAATGTAAATAATTGAGAGTAAGCCGCTAGCTAAAGGATTCAAAATCATGGAAAATCAAGAACCAAAATTTGGCTTCACTGAATTCGCAGAAACATGGAATGGCCGATTGGCTATGATTGGTTTTGTGTTGGCCATCGTTGGTGAACTCGTCACTGGACAGGGATTGCTGGCACAGATGGGAATTCTGTAAGTCAGACGCACGTAAACTGTCGAGAATGTCTTAATATTTTGTGCAATCAAGTGTGACGGTCTTCGCTTGCGTTTCTACCATTAAGGGTCGCATAAGCGGAGACTATTGCACTTACCTGAATGCGACACAGCTAAAGGTTGGACGAAGTAAAGCAAAATGTTTGGATTAGACGCAACACTAGGTTGGGCAACGAGTCTGCTGATGGTGCAATTTCTCTTGGAGGCCAGTGGAGAGGCCGGTTCGCGCTGTAGTGTAGAGGCGGTCAAATTCTCGTTGAAAATGAGCGGCAACGGTAGAGTTCTGAATCACAAGTAAATCTTCGTCATTGCTGCGATTGCCGGCTTCGCTCCAATTTTGCGAGCCGGTGATTACAGTCTGCGCATCAATCACGCCAAATTTGTGGTGAAGAACGTCACCCTCCGCGAGTTGTGGAATGCCAACAGTCAAAAGCGGATTAAGCCACGGATTGTTATCATCTTCGTAGCGACACCGATTGTCTTTCAGCGCAATGCCCAGCATGTCGAGCGCTTCACTATAGTTGCGATAGGCAAATCCTGGATCAATCAGCGCTCGGATTTGAAGTCCTTGCTGGTGCTGATTTTGAAGCATGTTTGCAAGATTTTGGTCAGAAAATACGAACAGTGCCAGGTCAATCGAACGGATTGCACGTTTAAGTGTTTCACCGATCAAACCATTTACGCTTTGATTCCAAGGTAGAGAGGCAGAGGTGGGTGAAAACTGGACCGTGATGCTAGAAGTGGAAGTCAATGCCACTCGCTGAGGCGGACGAGGGGGTTTTTGCAAGCCAAACTTGCTGTCTAATGCGCCGCCGGGGCCATCTCCCCAAAGGAGATTAAATTCGGTGGAGAAGAGACGCGCGACTTCAACGCTATCAATCTTCAACACATGATTGACATTTCCACGGCTGTCGGGACGGAGCATATCGCCGTGGGTGCCGCTTAGCGTGTAGTTTGCAGACCCCACAACGACAATTCGCCGATCGACCACGATAAATTTGTGATGCATCAAATCACTGCCTTTTGATCCATCCGCTGTGTCATCCAGCCATTGAATACCTGCGTTTTGAAGAATAACTAGAGCATCGCTGCGGTCAATTTCGTCCTGGGATAGTTGTCCGTTGCGATCGCCATCAGCAAGCATCACAAAATCTAGATATTTTGAGCGATCGCGCTCATTGAGCTGGCTAATCTCCTCGGACGTGAAGCTGCTCCACGGGCGACTATAGTTATTCTCCAAAACGACGCGCACCCTCACCCCTGCCTGATGTCGTTCTTTCAGTGCCTCAGCCACTCTAGGCAGGCGCAATTCTTGAACCGCAACGTCGATCGACGACTGAGCAGTGGCGATCGCATCAATGATTGCCTGTTCGAGATCATCTCCCAACCGCTCCTGGTCTCGATATGGATTGAGATAGGCAGCCGCTTGCGAGTAGTTGAAATACGCGTGAATTAACGGGTCTTGCGGTAGCGGCTCAAGGCGGGGAGACTGAGCCACCCCAGTCCGACAGGCACTCAACCCTGTGACGAAACCCAGTAAAATTGCCCATCTCAATCGCAGCCAAGTCTGACTCAGTCTCATGCAACACACCCGTTTAACGCAAACAACGATTGCGTTTTAGTAGTGCCCGATGAACTAAGCAGACTAACAGAAATCAAAAAATCTCAGTATTTCCAAGATTCCTGCATTTTGACAGCGGGAGTAATCAATCCCCAAAATCGCCAGGTCAGCACTGTTGCAGCAACTAAGAGCCCAAAGGCTAACCCAAACCAAAGACCCACGCCTCCCCATCCCAGCACGATTCCTAAGATAAAGCTGCTGCTAAACCCCACCAACCAATACGAAATGATGCCAATTACCATCGGAATGCGGGTATCTTTCAGCCCTCTGAGGGCACCCGCTGCAATCACCTGGATACCATCAAAAATTTGAAAAATAGCCGCCACACCTAATAATGCCGCCGCGATCGCCATAACGGGTTGATTTTGAGGATTTTGAATGTCTAAATATACTGCAATGATGCTGTTGGGAAATGCCCACATCAACACTGCCATGATGCCCATAAAGATTGCCCCCAGCGCAATCCCCACAGAGCCTGCCAGTCGAGCCCCTTCAGGATTTTTTTGCCCGATCAACCACCCGACGCGCACGGTCACAGCTTGTGAAATGCCCAGCGGCACCATGAAGGTAACCGATGCGGTCTGTAGCGCAATTTGATGGGCGGCTAGCGTGGTGGTGCCCATCTGCCCCGCCAAGAAGGTGGTAATGGTAAACATGCCGGTTTCAAAGGCGGCTAGCACGCCTATGGGCCAACCAATTCTAACGATTTCCCAAAATAGGGAGGCATTGAAATAAAATACATCTTGAAAGACTCGATATCCTTTGAGCGATCGCTGACGTAAGATATAGACGGCCAACGCCAAAAACATAATCCAGTAGACAATCGTACTCGCCCATCCGGTCCCTGCTAGCCCTAAGGCTGGAAGCCCCAATTTCCCGAACATGAGCATATAGTTAGCGATTCCATTGAGGATGACGCTACATACCATCACCACCATTACTGCACGAGGTTTGGATAGCGCCGTCACGAAGCTTTTTAGCGCCACGAATGCTAAGGCTGGGAGAAATCCCCAAACAATGGCACGTAAATATGTCACAGCCAGAACACTATTTTCGCGCTGCTGCCCAAGCAGGTTGAGGAGTGGGCCTGCGTTCCAGATCAGCAGCATAACGGGAACTGACAGAAACACAGCTAGCCACAATCCATGATTCGCAACTCGTCCGACTCGGCTGGTTTGTCCTGCACCGTGCGCTTCGGCAATGAGGGGGCTCACAGCAGACACGATGCTGGTGCAAATGATCAGCAGCCCGGAAAACGTGACAGCCCCTAGTCCTCCGGATGCTAGGGCTTGACTGCCCAGTAGTCCGAGCATGACGGTGTCTACAAAGCCAGTTGCCGCTTGAGAAAGCTGGGCACTAGCGAGGGGAATTGCCAACCCCGTAGATTCCCTGATTTCGTGAGCGAGTTGAGAAAATGGTGATGATGCGCGCATAGCCTGATAGTAGAAATAGCCAGACTTCTTAAACTAATTCAAACCTGAAGTATTCAACATCCTTCAATCAGGGGAGAGAGCCCTCATGCCGGACATGAATCGCAGATTAGAATCTAAAAGACACAAGCAGTTTAGTGGTTTCATCGACGATCAGCACTATATGCTGAAAAGAGAGGCTAGCTGAATTATCTCTTATGCAAATTTATCTGGACTATAGTGCTACAACGCCGACTCGACCTGAGGCGATCGCCCTGATGCACGAAATCATGACAGAGCAGTGGGGAAATCCTTCTAGCCTGCATCAGTGGGGGGCGCGCTCAGCAACTGTTGTTGAGCGATCGCGCCTTCAGGTTGCCGACTTGCTGAACGCGGCGCCAGAGTCGATTGTGTTTACATCTGGCGGCACAGAGTCTGACAATCTAGCCATCACGGGCATTGCTCAACGCTATGCCACGCCTCAACATCTAATTATTTCTAGTATCGAGCATTCTGCGGTGGCTGAACCTGCTCGCCTGCTAGAGCAGCGCGGATGGCGGGTCACCCGTCTCCCGGTCAATTCTCAAGGACGCATCAATCCACAGGATCTAGAGGCCGCCATTTGCCCTGATACGGTGCTGATCTCGCTCATCTATGGGCAAAGCGAAGTGGGTACGCTGCAACCCATTGAAGCCCTCGGACAAATTGCCCGTCGCCATGACGTCATATTCCATACAGATGCGGTTCAAGTAGCGGGGCGCTTACCCATCGATGTGCAGAGATTGCCTGTTGATCTGGTGTCGATGTCAAGTCATAAGATCTATGGTCCGCAGGGCGCGGGAGCACTATACATTCGTCCGGGGGTTAAGCTGATGCCGCTTCTGGGGGGCGGTGGGCAAGAATTCAAAATTCGCTCCGGAACACAGGCGGTGCCTACTATCGCAGGTTTTGGTTTGGCGGCCAGTCTGGCTCAGCAGGAGATGGCAGAAGAAACACCTCGGCTCATGCAACTGCGCGATCGCCTGTTTGATCAGCTTGCCGATGTACCTGATTTAATCCCGACGGGCGATCGCCTACATCGATTGCCTCATCACGTTAGCTTTTATCTCAAAAGCGGCGATGGTGAACATCTCAGCGGCAAAACCCTAGTTCGTCATATGAATTTGGCGGGGATAGGCATTAGCGCTGGATCAGCATGCCATAGCGGCAAACTTTCACCCAGTCCGATTCTGACGGCGATGGGCTGTGACTCACGAGCCGCCAAGTGTGGCATTCGTCTAACGGTAGGGCGGCTTACCACTCAAGCCGATATCGACTGGACAGCACTGGTGCTCAAGCAAATTTTGGGGCGACTCCTGTCTGAACGGGTGCTTTCTCCGGTTTAGGTCGATTCTCGAAAAATTTGCCAATCGCATGTGAAGTAACCCTCTTTTATTGCTTCAGGTATTGCCTCAGGCAAAGAACGGACGTTGCGAACTTGATGAATGATAGGGAAATCACTAGCTCACCAACCACCCGTTGTACGGGCATGGCAATGCCATGCCCCTCCGAAAATCATTCGTCGATGAGCAATGCCAAAGAACTGCTATACAAACTCCAAAAACAAGGACTTTCTAAAGGTTCTCTACAGCAACCGCCACTGTTCTTTGTGCGGTTGCACGCCAGATAGCTTCCCCAGCTTTGGATTTCATCAGGGGGCATGTCCTAAGCTACCTGGCTAACGCTATAAAATCAACGATAAGTTTTTCTTTTGCCTTTCATTAAAAATGTTTATCCGACTGATGATCAAAGTCGGAGCCTTTTGTGGTTTGATATAAATCAATGCTTTTCCTTTTGTCTATAGATTTAAGTCTATGAATTGGTTATGTTTAATCCTCAGACCTATTTCCTTTAAACACAGATGGAGCGCCCTCTGAGGTCAATTCTTTAAGGCTATCCGTAGTTTTTTGTTGCAACCCAGTACTTGCGTAGATTTCCATATCTGCGCCATGAGGTCTTAGCCCAATTCAGTTAGTGAGGTAAATGGGACAACCATGCAGCTGACCAATAGAATTCATTTCCGAAATGTACGCGGTGACATTTTTGGGGGGGTTACGGCAGCAGTTATCGCATTGCCGATGGCACTAGCCTTCGGTGTGGCCTCTGGTGCTGGCGCAGCGGCTGGTCTATGGGGCGCTGTTTTAGTGGGTTTCTTTGCCGCTTTATTTGGTGGTACGCCGACCTTAATTTCTGAACCCACGGGGCCAATGACCGTGGTGATGACAGCTGTAATCGCGCACCTGACAGCCTCCAATCCTGAAAATGGAATGGCCATGGCATTCACCGTGGTGATGATGGCAGGGGTTTTCCAAATTATTTTTGGTTCTCTGCGGCTGGGTAGATATGTCACGATGATGCCCTATACGGTCATTTCGGGCTTTATGTCTGGTATTGGCATCATTCTTGTGATTTTGCAGCTTGCGCCATTTCTAGGACAGGCAAGTCCTTCAGGAGGGGTAGTAGGAACGCTACAAGCCATACCTGACCTGCTTACCAATGTTCAACCTGCGGAGACGCTATTAGCGGTCATTACGGTCGCTATTATCTGGTTCATGCCCGCAAAATTTAAGCGGATTATTCCGCCCCAACTGATTGCCCTGGTTGCCGGTACGGTGTTGTCTTTGATGCTGTTTCCGGGGATTGACATTCGTCGGATTGGCGAAATTCCCTCCGGTTTCCCCGCTATGCAGGTACCCACGTTTAGCGTTGACCAGCTTCAGCTGATGTTTGTAGATGCGGCTGTGTTGGGGATGTTGGGGTGCATTGACGCCTTGTTAACGTCAATGATTGCAGACAGTTTGACTCGGACAGAGCATGACTCCAATAAAGAATTAATCGGACAGGGATTGGGGAACTTGGTATCTGGTTTGTTTGGGGGGCTTGCGGGTGCTGGAGCCACGATGGGGACCGTGGTTAACATCCAAACGGGTGGACGAACCGCCCTGTCTGGCTTGACGCGTGCGGCTATCTTGCTCGTTGTGATTTTGGGCGCAGCCAACTTAGCATCTACGATTCCCCTCGCCGTCCTAGCGGGTATTGCGCTAAAAGTTGGTATTGACATTATTGATTGGGGATTCCTGAAGCGAGCGCATCATGTTTCGATTAAGGCTGCCCTGATTATGTATGGTGTCATTCTGCTAACGGTTCTGGTTGACTTGATTGCGGCAGTCGGAATCGGTGTCTTTGTTGCCAACATTTTAACGATCGAGCGGATGAGCGCGTTCCAATCAGAGGCTGTTCGAGCCATTACTGATGCAGACGATGCGATTCAGCTTGATGCAAATGAGAAGCGCTGGCTGGATGAAGCCAATGGTCGTGTTCTACTGTTTCAACTGAGTGGCCCGATGATCTTTGGAGTGGCGAAGGCGATCGCCCGCGAACATAATGCAATTAAGGATTGTGATGCCATTGTCTTTGACCTGAGTGATGTCCCCCATCTGGGGGTAACTGCATCACTAGCGCTAGAAAATGCGGTTGAAGAGGCAGTTGAGCAAAAACGACATGTTTTCATCGTCGGTGCGACTGGGCAGACCAAGCGCCGCCTCCAAACCCTAAATGTTTTCAATTTGATTCCCCTTGACAACCTTTATTTAGATCGCGCTGAAGCATTGAAGGATGCAGTTTCTACTGTATTTCCAGACTCTCATGAGCAAACCGCAGATTTAGGTTCATCGACCACGAACCCGCCTGAGTAGAGAGATGAATCATGCAATGGCTAGTGTTGTTGTCTGTTACCCTGCTGTTTGCAACTACCCGTGATTGAGCGAAGCAACTGTCGAGTCGCATACTTGCGACCCCTGTAAACAAAACCACTGTAAACAATAAGTCTACTGTCTAAGACGATTCATGATGCTATCAAATATCGACTTTAACCTATTCCTCTCTACCTTGGTAGATATTGGGTCTGTGATACCTTCATTCCTTGCCACCACCTCAGAAGCGGAGTATGGTTCCTTCGTGTTGACGGGTGTTTTATTGACTCTCATTGTTGTTTATGTCGTTAGTAAGTTGGGGGGCGAACTCTCTAAACGTCTTGACTTACCGCCCGTTTTGGGCGAATTGGTCGGTGGGGTCATCGTTGGAGTCTCGGTTCTTCACCTCATCGTATTTCCTGAAACTGGGGCGATCGCCTCCGATTCTGCCATGATGGCAGTTTTGCAGCAGCTGGGAAATCTCGACGCAGACGCCG
>DBGGTD010000449.1:0-4964 GCA_051162585.1 Elainellaceae cyanobacterium | reverse complement strand
TTCACACGGTATACGGGAAAGGATATCGGTTTGGGGCCCCTACTGATGATGCTCTATATGAGGAAACGTGAAAGGCGCATTTGTCATTCTGAGAGCAGCGAAGCGGAGCGACAGAATCTCGGCTCGATCATTCCTAGAGATGACAAGGGGCATCCCCAAAGAGAGATGCCCTAGATTGATTCATCGAGAATTGCAAAGCGATAGGTCGGCGATTATCCATTGAGATATAGAGACGTCTCTCGCTTTGCATTAATACTCTTGACGTGCTTCTTAACCGTATTCACAGTGATATGGAGCTGTGAGGCAATTTCCTCATAGGTGTACTGCATGCAACGATAGAGCCATACCTCTACTTCACGAGCGGTTAATTTATAGCGTTGCCCTTCTGCGATCGCCTTCCGCCTGGCAGACTGATAGCGGTCTTCCATCATGACCAGTAAATAAGGCTGTTCAGTTTTATCGAGCTCAATCCAGCGAACTCGAATTCGAATGGCGTCTGCTTTTCCATTGCCGACTTCATCTTCAAGCATGACAGGCTGACCCGGGAAAATGTTACGGCTATCAATCAATGCTTGGCAGAGATGCCAGATTTGATTAGGAATTGAACTCGCTCGTGAAGTATCTTTGATGAGGCGATCGCAGAGGTGGCGCGCATATCGATTGGCATAAACCAGCTTGGATTGTTCAGTTAAAATCAACACGCCATCGATTAAGCTTTCAATGACTCCTTGCAGGAGACTGGGTTCTTCATTGGTTGTCCAAGATGCATCATTCCAGTTTTGATTTTGTGGACTCAGCAGATTGGGGGTATTCATTAATGCGTTCATTGTTTGGGGGCTCGAATGAACTTTACAACTCCCCACGTCGTCACTGATTTCTGAGAATGAATAATCTCTGATTGTGATTCAGTAACGTCTAGAGGATTACTTCTATCCAACGCGACTCACCTAGATGAATCAATGTTCTGTATGACACTACATTGACCGAGCCGGAAATTTCGGGAATTGAGTCAATTTTTCTCCCGGATTGTCATAATGTCGATTAGACAATCTAAGAAGTGGTCATTGGCTTCTGGAATGTACTCGAGCTGACGTGAAGGGGTTCACAGAAACGCTTTAGAGTCACACCTGATCGACTGACAAAAGATTTGCAGAAGGCAGAAGGCAGAAGATAAACACTTGTTATGCACCCTGAGCAAGTAATACAGGGTCAAATGTCCCAAGCAGGTTTCACACTCCAGCATCGCGCAATCGGAAGAACCGCAGCTTGGATGGTGGTAGTTCATGCTTACGCATCTCCTGATGTCAAGATATAAGTCTTACGGCGCTTTGCTTTATGCCCCTTCTGGCACTGACCCACTCACGCAAGATTGGTTTTTAATTGTGCTGAGGCACTTACCTAAAAGACTGCGATGCTGCCAAAACCGCGATGCTACCCTTAGAGAAGATGTTTTATCGGATCTGTTAATGCCCACTCAAGAGCCTTTTCTATCGATTGCAGTATCGTTGGCACTTCATCAAAAGCTCGTCACCTATCAAGAAAACCATCGCTTAGACTCTCTGTCAGATGCTGTTTCCGCTATTTTGGCTGACTACTTCAAGCGTGAAACTAGCTCGGAACGCTATGCGTCGTTAGAACGGGTAGAAGACTTAGAGAACATGGTCGGGAGTCTTCGTGAGCAGATTCAGGGGCTACGTCAGCAGTTACATCCGTATTCGTCGTTAGCAAGCGTGACCAATCCTATAGCTCAGCCAATCGATCCCCTTCCGGATGATGAGATCGAAGACGAGCCTGACGAGATTCTCTATGATTTTTTGCAACCTGATTAAGTCGCTAGCCCTTTATTAGATTCCTACAATTATGCCGATGCAATTTCGATATTCACTTCCTATGGCGATGGCGATCGCCCTTAGCGCAAACCTTCCAGTATTTGCCCAACCAGCAGAACGCGATCGCCCGTCTGAGCTTGCTCAGGCAGAACCCTCGGCTCAGCAGGTTGTCGATGCCTGCGTCAGTGGCGAGGTTGAAACCCTACCCAATCCCTACACCGATGTAGCGCCTGAGCATTGGGCCTATGACGCCGTCCTCAATATGTATTACTGTGGCGTTATTCGTCCTGGGTTGCCGCCAACCGTAGTTGAGCGGTTAACCGGGATCAGACCATCTTTATCAGGCGATCGCTAGTTTAGGTATTCTAAGAAGGCTTGAACGTCGCCGTCTGCACCTAAAATCAGCCGAATCTGGGGCATGTGCCCGTCCTGAATCCGGGAGACAAATGGCTCATCTCTGAGGGGCATCTCAGTACGGTCAATATAGTCTTCGGCGGTGGGCCCAAGGGGAACGACTCGTTCGATTGACCCATCGGCATTGAGCATCAGACGATATTCTAAATTGCGGGTCAGACTTTCAGGAGGCTGCCAGCGATCGCGAAAATAGTCTCGAATTTCTTCAAGCTGAGGAATCGTGTTGGGATCTCCCAATGTAGCCTGATTCGGAAGTCCGTCGGGGGCGGAGCGCGAAATCCTGGATTGGGGTTGTGGGTCAGAACTGCTTGTTTCGCCAGGCGCTGATGGCTGGCGGCTCATCGTAGCTGAAGACGGCAGAGGCGCTGATTCAGCCGCCGATGATGCAGTATCATTCGAGGCAATCTCACCGGAGGGAGAGGGAGAACTAGGGCGATCGCTCCGCTCGACTGGGGGAATGGCAGTCAGTTGAGGAGGAATAGATGGAACTGAGTTTGGAGGTTGCTGACTTCTGCCAGGCGACTGCCCTCCGTTAGCAGGCTGACGCTGCTGAGACGAACGAGTCTCTGGTGGTGCTGCATTGGGCGACGGACTGCGCGTGGGTTGTGCAAAATCTGAAAACGGTGCCGCTTCGCCTGATGGAGTTTGCTCTAGACCCAGATTGACTTCTGCCGATTCAGATAAAGTGTCGTCAGATGCCGGATCGTCACTCGTCGATCGCGCAATGTCGTCTCTCTCAAATTGCTCGTCCGAATTATCGAGAGAGTCTGCCGTTTGCAGGTTAGTCGTAGGCGAATTGGTCAGAAACTGAGTGACGGTGGCAGTTACGCCCACAGTCAGCAGCAAGACTGCTGCAACCCGCAACCAGTTATTGGAAAAATAGTGCTGACGAGCACGCTCGAACGCAGGCAACGACAAGGTATCAGCCTGATATTCGTCAAGGGCATTCGCCAGATCAAATAGTTCTAGGGTGCTCAGCGTCACCGACAGCCCCGATTCGGAGTTAGTAAGTTCCCCCAATGAAAGGGTATGTTTGAGAGCACCTACCGGCTGAAGTGCCATGCCCGCCGGCTGAGAGACTCCGTTGAGCGAGCGATCGCCGAGTAGACCATTTTGAGAACGGTGGGTCTCTGCCAGGGAAAACGCTCTAGGCTCAGTCGAGGTTAACGACAGCAGCGTGTCAAACTGAGCGGGCGATTGCCTAAGAAGGTCTTGTACGTACTCTTCAACAATGTCACACAACCGATCAAGCTGCTCGCGATCGCCACGGACTGCCACATGCCGATCGGAGGGTAAGTGAGGACCGTCAAAACTAAGCTGAAACCGAACCTGCTGAAGCGTCGGTCGCCCAGTCCAACGAGAGAGGGGCGACTCTTTCGCCATGATTTCTAGGGTGCAGGTAGACGGGGTATATCGACGCAGAATGGAGATAGACATAGTTGATTGAGGAGGGATAATAAATCTCTGCGTAATCTATAACGGTTGAACAGGGAGATAAATGTAGAGGTGGCGATCGCACGATGCTAGGTACAGCTCGGGATCTGGAGGTTTTTCATAACCAGAACTGGAGGTTTGGAGGTGGATGCGTTTAATACGAACGAGCAGAGGCAGGAAGAGCAGCTCGATCGAGTAAGGCGAGCCACAACCGTCGAGATCCATTCGGCGCGCTGTAAAACAACACATCAATCAGCAGCTTAAGCGCGAGATGAGTCAGTTGAGCAATTGGGGTTTCATCTCCATGATCCATTCTTTCTTGGTATGTGTTGCTGAAGTTGTCTAGGTAATCTCCTAAAAGAGCTGCTTGATGAGGCGGTTCCCCTTGTTCTGTCAACTGTTCTAGCAGCGCGACGGCTCGGCGAATCAATTCTTGGTGTTGTTTCGCTAAATGACAAATAATCAGCACGAGCGATCGCGCCTCTTCCACATCCAAACGCTTTCGCCCCTGCCCTTTACGGAGCGGGCTTGCCTGTCTCAAGCGCCAGAGAGAGACTCGATCAGCAACCACATCAGTCAACTGTAAATCAGCAGCAGCTTGAAGAATTGCATCTGAACCAATGCCAGCCAATGCTTCCAAAGCCAGCAAAACGAGATCAAGCTGGGCTTTGATATTGTCTAATTGCGACGGATCAGGTTGAATCGCCAACGGCATCTGATTCCATGCAGGCTCGGTTGACGGCTTAACGGTAGAGGGCATACTTTACACGATAGAAGTTGTAGCGAGTTTTATCAGGGTGGTTACATCTCTTGTAACAGAGACTATCCGCGATCTTATTAAGTTTCCTGCGATGCTACAGCTTTCAAGAGCAACACCAGGATAAGCACATAGATTTTACATAATTTTACGAAACAGATGAATAATAGCTTCCCCCTAAAAACCTGGCTTCCCCCAAGTGAGTCATCCTGTTGAAGGAAGTAATCAGGAATCCGCTTGAGTAGGCTAAAAGCGCGGAGATCGCAGAAATGGGGGTCAGGCTATGGATTTGGCTGTTTTACTCATAATATTGACTGGGACGGTTTTGTTTGACGAGATTTTCAACGCTAGATTAAAGCTAACTCAAACGTTGTTGAAAATTTTAGACCGTCGATCTAGTAATCAAAACTAGTTGATAAAAGTCGCGTTTTGCTTCATGCGATGACGTTTCGTCTAGGGTTATGTGCTTCGCTCATGGCATCATCCTTAAAATTGATGGTTTGATATCGCGCAGGTTGATTGATTTATAC
>DBGGTD010000448.1:0-5770 GCA_051162585.1 Elainellaceae cyanobacterium | reverse complement strand
AGTTGCCATAGCTGCGCTCAGCTAAGTTTGTCTGCCTCCCATTTGCTCTCTATATACGCGGCTAACAGCAGAGGATTGAGTTCTAATAACGGTTCTTTTTCCATCCGTTGATGACGAGGTAAATTGGCATATAGCGATCCTAAATCGCTTGTGAATTGTGTGTGAGCGGTGGGGTGGGCGTCGCCCGCCCCACCGCTCACAACTCATCTGGGATTTCCATAGCAGGAGTTAATGATAGTTTCATCAGAATCCTGAAGATAAGCTTCTGTCAGGCCCTGTGTTGTGCCAGTTGTCGGAAGAATTCAGCCGCTGGCATAGATTCACCAACGGGAGCGATCGCACAGTGAAAGTTGATTACTTCTCTTAGGGTTGGGTGTCGACAATGACAGGCTGAAAATACGCATCATCTAGACGCTTCACCTCGATAATGCGACCGAACGGCTCTCCCTTACTAAATTTTGCTGTCGATTAGGTGCAATGCCGTCTGTTGAATGGTCTGAGCAAATAGAGGAACGCCTGCCCCATTAAAAATGGATTAACTTTGGAGGATTAGATCGCTAAGGCTCAAGTAACCTTATTACCTGTGACGAGGCTATGGTTCTCGGCAGCAGCCAGGGTAATGTCTGGAAGATGTCGCAGCATTGCATCCCAAGTGGTCTGCGTTTGTAACGCTTGTACGACAATCGGTAAGGGCTCTGCCAAAACAGTTTGAAAATCCGCCTCCTCCGGTAACTGGGGCTGGTAGGCGAGTTGCTCGTGTGGCGGCGAAAACTGGGCATTGATACCGGCTTTATTTCCCCTAGCATCAATTCGATACCATCCTATGTCAGGCAGGTAAACAGCGTTGAACCCGTGCAAACTATAGGGAGCACCCTGATCATCAATGCTCAATCGCTGGTAACAAAACCCTGCTGGAATTTGGTTTGCTCGCAGTAGCGCCGCCAGTAAATGGCTTTTGGCAAAGCAATATCCTGTTTTGTGGCTGAGAACATCAGAAGCTCGCCAAGTGACGGGGTTCATCTGGTAATCAGCGCTGTGATGAATCTGATCACGAACCCACTCGAAACAGGCTTTGGCGATCGCCACCGTCGTTTTCTGCTGTGATGCAATCTGTTGAGCCACCCAGAGAACATCCGGGTGCTGCCAGTCAATCACGTCACTTGCCCTCAGATATGCGTCCATCACTATGCCTCCATACCAGCAGCCAACAGTATAGCCGTACGATCTCGCGTTAGGACGTTGAACGTGTGAGCCCCCGCGCCGCGGGGGCTCACACACAAACCTAAGCCCGGAGGGCTATAAATTGGAAGTGCATCAAGCCAGTACATTCAGTGTTATCTTTTTTGGCATCAGCCTTAGATGGCAAATTCAAATTTCCTTTGACCTTTAATATGCTTAAGAATCGAGAACATCTAGAGAACTGAGAGTATGATTCTTGCAAGTCATATATCTGAGAGACGCTACTCCTATTTCCGATAAACTTAGTTCAGATCCGATTCGACAGTTGAACGGATTGCAAATGTCAATACTGTTTCGTCTACACCCTTCAGCTTCAGAGGTCTGACTTTAGTGATGACTTCTTCTTCCAGGTAATCAGCTACAGTAGCCGAGACCAAAATTGAGTTGGGTTCTGCTGCCGCTTGGATGCGTGCGGCAATGTTAACGCTGGGTCCGATGGCGGTATAGTCTGCTCTCTGGGCTCCGCCAAACATGCCGACGACGGCAGATCCTTGGTGAATGCCACAGCGAAATTGGACCGTGTCAATTCCTTGGGCTTGCCAGCGTCCATTTAGTTTTTCGAGAGATTGATACATTTGTCGAGCTGCCGCGATCGCCCGCCGCACTTGTTCATCGGGGCTTAAGTCTTCGGGAGCGCCAAATAGGGCTAGGATAGCGTCTCCCATAAACTTATCCACGGTTCCTCCATGGTCGAAAATCGCCTGGGTCATTTCAGTCAAATAGTCGTTTAATACTTCAGCGACTCGGCGCGATCGCAGCGTGTTTGACAGTTGAGTGAAGCCAATGATGTCACTAAACAAAACAGTAACTAAACGCGGTTCTGGACGCAAATCGAGCGCGAGTTCTCCGCGCGCTGCTTTGCGAACCAGTTGGGGAGGCAAAAATCGCTTTAAGACTGATTCTGTTAGATAGGTATTGAGCTCTGAAACCCGTTTTTCATTGGCTTTAAGCGCAAGTAGATTGCGGACTTCAGCCAGTAATTCACGATGATTAAAGGGTTTAGATAGATAAGCATTGGCTCCCTGTTCGGTTCCCTCGATGCGCGTATCTTCATCAGCCTTTGCAGTCAGCAGAATGATAGGCGTCCCGTTGAGTTCGTCATGATCTCGAATCCGTTGAATCATCTCTAGACCTGACATAACAGGCATCATCCAGTCAGAGACAATCAGATCGGGGTGAATGCGTTGTAATGATTGGAAGCCTTCTAATCCGTTGCGAGCGATAGAAACCTGATAGCCTGCTTTTTGTAACACCGTAGACACATAGTTTCGCAAGTCTGGATTGTCATCTACGACTAAGATATGAGCATGAGTTTGATGCTGAGCATCATCGGTTGCAGGGAGCATCTTGACTTGCTCTGAATCGACTAAGTCGATAGATTCGCTAACGCGGCGATCGCCCCCATATTGAAGATCAGCCTCAATATCAGCAAGCTCAACAAGGGCTCGACTATGCTCAATTTCGGCAGGTACTTCAATCACCTGGTCAATCGGCAAGTGTGCCAATCCGGTGCGTAGCCACACGGTAAACGTTGTGCCCTCGCCAAAGGTCGATTCAAGCGAGACGGTTCCACCATGAAGCTCAACGAGTTCTTTGACAAGGGCAAGCCCCAGCCCACTGCCTTCAAAGCTGCGATTGGTTGACCCATCCGCTTGACGGAAGCGCTCAAACAGATGCGGAATTTGATCGGTGCGAATGCCAATTCCGGTATCTTGAACTCGAAGTAGGTAATGATCGCCTGCCGAATCTAGCGTTACCGTGATAGTGCCGCCCGCCGGAGTAAATTTTATTGCGTTGGACAGCAAATTATATAAAACTTTGTCGAATTTCTCTAAATCAAGATAAATGGGAGGGCATGCGTTTAAGCTTGCCAATAGCTGAATCTGCTTTTTCTCGCTATAAGGACGAAATGATTCGACGATTTGACTGACAAAGTCGACGACATTACATGGGCGAAACTGAGGTTGCATGCGCCCTGCATCAAGTCGTTGTAAATCGAGGAGTTGATTGACTAACCGTAACAGGCGGCGAGAATTACGCAGAGCAATAACGGATTGCTCATAGGTTAAGCCTTGCTGCCGCTCCACCGATTCTTCGAGTGGACCAATCGTTAGGGTTAAGGGGGTGCGAAATTCATGAGAAATGTTCTGAAAAAATTCTGTTTTTTGGCGATCGAGCTCTAATAGCTGCTCTGCCTGCTGACGCATCGTCTGATACAACCGGGATTGCTGAACGGCGATCGCAGCTTGGGCGGCAACAGCTTGGACTAACTCAATTTCTTCAGTTTGCCAGTGGCGTGGCTGATGAACGTGACGAAGCGAAATGCTGCCAATGATCTGCCCATCGGAAAGGAGCGGCACCACCAACAAGGCTCGTGCGGGCGATCGCACAGGCAAATCTAACAGATTCATTTCAGGATGTTGGCTTAAATCATCAATCACAACAGGCTCTTGAGTGGCCAACAGTTGTTTGAGCACCGGATTGCCATCAATCGGAACGAGAGACTGAGGCAACGGGCGACTCTCATCACCCGTTGTATACAGATTCGATTCCGCCACAGAATTGATGCCGGCAATGGGAAGCGCCCCGACCCAGGTTTCACCCTGGTTTTCGAAAGAATCAGGCGAGGTTGAACGATGCTCGCGATGGTAAACGGCATCGTGAAGCCCAACGCACTGAACAAATTCATCGTTTTCTGTCCACAGAGATAGAGCACAACCATCCACATGGAGCGCCTGCCCGAGCTGTTGAGTAATGGCCGCAAAAATACTTTGGGGATCAAGACTCGAGCGGATTGCCGTCGTAATAGTATTGACAAGTGCCTCTCGCTTTGCTAAAGCTCTAACTCGCTCGTAGGTGCGTGCCTGAGACAGCGCTAATGCAACCTGGTCAGCCACCATCATCACCAATCGCACGTCATCCTGATGCCAATTCCGGAGATATTCACACTGATGGAGTGCCAACACTGCTATCAGTTCTTGCTGATAAATAAGAGGAACAATCAGACTCGAGCGAATGCCCGCCTTTTGATAAGCATCGACGCCCACTTGATCAATTGATGCACCTGAAGATAGGCGCCAATCAGTTTGTGCGTCTTCGATGACCTGAACGTCTAGCGATTCCCAGACGGTATGAATCAAACTGCTGACATCGAATGAGTGATCAGATCGGGGAATAGAGGGGCGATCGCTCATCTCAGCAATCTGCGGAATATATGAAAAACAGCGATCGTCGAGCTGATTCCTGCGATGTTGATAAGGACGCAAGAGGCAGCAATCGACCTCAAACATCTCCCCGACCGTCTCCACCACAGTTTGTAGAATCTGTCGAGAACTCAGCGCTCCTCGAATAGCCTGATTGAGAGCATTTAACAGCGACTCTTGGCGGAGCGTCCGCCGGAGATCATACGTGCGAGCTTTAAGAACGTTATGAATATCAATCGCCTGCCGCACCACAGATTTAAGCTCTGCATCATCCCACGGCTTCGTGACATACTTGAAGACCTTCCCTGAATTGATCGCATCTACTAAGTCTTCAACATCGGTATAGCCCGTTAAGATAATTCGAATAATGTCGGGATATTGGGTTGCGGTCAGACTCAGAAACTCAGTTCCGCTCATCAGCGGCATTCGCTGATCGGAAATGATGACTGCGATGTCTCCCTCGTCAGATAAGATGTCTAACGCAGCAGGAGCATGCTCGGCACGCAATACTCTAAACTCTCGATGAAATGTGCGATAGAGCAAATCGAGATTGTCTGGTTCATCATCAACGACCAGAATTTTAGGTTTTTCACTCGACTGATTGCTGTCCAATTTCATGCGTCATTTCCCTGCCATTAGAGCAGAAAGATAAAGCTAGGTTTGACCCAGCCTCAATGCCTGCCCCAATTCGGTTCAAGATGTAAGTCCTGAAATGTGATTCCATCCCCGATTCTGACGGCTACACACTCCTCGAATCCTGCTCTATTGAATCGCGTATCTAAGGAAATCATGCGCAATGCACCCGAATCCTTTAGCGGACGATCATCAATTAGTTTTGTAGGTATATTCAGGCATGTGCATCCAGATGCGGATGCCTAGACACAGCGTCCCTGATTATAAATCGGCTTAGTGAGATGACACTGAGCTATCACTTACCAACCGCAACTACTATAGAAAATGCTGTCCCTGATCGCGCGTCATGAGAGATGCCACCAATGGAGTCGCTACTAGATTATCTTGAATTGCTGCGGTTGCAAACTAAACCGATGCCTGAGTGCGATCGCTGTATGCCATAGCTGGATTGAGTGGATGGGTTGTGAAACAAGCGATCGCCCAACGCTCCACCCAATTCCAGACATCTAGCCAATGGCATGAGTCATGCAATATAGCTTAACGACTCGTTGCCATAGATGGTTCTTAAACCAACCTTACTTGAAATAGGAGTGCCCCTGATGGATATCTGCACCCTGTAATGGCAAACTGAGAACATATCAATTTGCCTTGAGCACAGTGTCCCATAGGAGTTGCTCCGATTGAGTGACCTAAGC
>DBGGTD010000447.1:0-2726 GCA_051162585.1 Elainellaceae cyanobacterium | reverse complement strand
TCAGGAGATCTGTCATAGAGAAAGCGCATCTCTTCATAGATGACTTGAGGCAGATAACATCCCCCTGCTCGCGAGAATCCCAGCCAGTCCCGCGTGGTCGTGGTGGATAGAGTACTGATATCCAGAACCAACAAAATAGGCGGAACGACTGCCATATATTTAACCTCCGATGCCAAGTCGACCTGATAAGCCAGGGGTTAACGGAAGCAAGATAGCTGCCATTAGAAACAATGCCAACAATCCAAATGCGGCTCTCGCATCATCAGGTTCAGATAGCTCATTTAGACTCGGGCGTTCTAAATCTCGCTGGATGAACAAAATGACAATTGCCCAATAAAGAGCAAGCGGATTAGCTAGGGTCGCTATTCCTAAGACGATGAGAGTCGCAATGGTTGCGCGTCTGGCAACTTTGCGCCCGTAAATAGATTGAACAATTCGCCCTCCATCGAGCTGACCAGCCGGCATGAGATTGATCGCGGTAATCACTAAGCCCAGCCACCCAATCATCGTAAAAGGATGAATATCAACCAAGGGTTGCTGCAACGCAGACCCTAAAATGACCCGTGCCAATGTTCCGACGAGAATTGACCCCTGGAAAAATTCAGTTGGAACCTGGAACAAACTGCCCTGATGCGATAATACTAGACCGATCACCAGCAATCCAAGAGATAATACACCCCCCGCTGCTGGCCCTGCAAAGGCAATGTCAAATAAAATATTTCGATTCGGCAAAAGTGATTCAAACCGAGTCAATGCACCAAACGATCCAATTTGTAGGGTTGGAATAAAAAAGGGCGGACTCAGAGAAATATTGTGTCGTTTGGCTAATACTCGATGTCCGATTTCATGAACGGCTAACACCAACACAATCAGGCTTGTCAAGGGCAGGGTGTCTGCCCAATGAGTGGCATCTCGAAAGACATCGAACCCTAATAGCAGCCCTACAGTCTCTGCACATGTCACAATCGTAGCGATCGCCAGTAATGCAGCCACAATGGCTTGAACGGTTGTCGTGGGGTTCGGGTCATTCGTACTCGGCAAGGCAATCATGGTTGGACGCCCCTCAGACCCCTCGACCAAAAACAATCGATAGCGATCGCCCATGCGCTCTGCCAAACTCTTGGAAAGACGCTCATAAACAATATCCGGTTCGCCACGCAGGTTCCCCTTAAAAAACACACCATCCTGATATGGAACTGTATCGGTTACAAAAAAAGTATCAATGCCAAATATCCCCTGAATAGACTTCAAGTCATCGTCAGGGATTGTCGGCTGAGCACCATTAGCTTTCTCGGAAGCTTTCTCAGGCGTATTAACTTTTTCGGTAATCAGCTTTGTCTGCGGTGCATCGACATTGTCAGCCGAGGGTTGAGGTTCCGCTGTAGAGGTTGATCCATTGGGCGACGATGCATCATCGCTAGCTCCTTCTTGAATAGGATCGTCAGAACTTAGGAATCGATTCGAACGATTTAAGCTACGACCTTCTGTCCTGAGTCGATTGCCCAAAAAAATATAAACCCCTGTCGATATCACTAAAAGCACCAGAATACCGATCAAATTGAGATAAATTCCGGCAGCAAATAACCCAAAGAAAATGAGCCAAGGTGCCATAAGCGCCACCGATTGAAGCCAAGATAATATGCCTACCTTGCCATACGGTTTAGCTCGATAGAAGCCCCAACCCAAAATTCCAATCGCGACCAGAAGAACTAAAGCAGTAATCATTGGTTAATCGAAGCGTATTGCTCCCAAAACTAAACCTTGTCCGCGTCTAACACCTATAGTTTTCCTAAGAGAATGTGAGCTTCAAGCTAACTATAATCTAGACCGATCTTGGCACTGAACACTCCGCTGAAATCTATCGTTAAACTCTACACAGCTTAATAAACCTGTGTTTACGCTATCAATCTGTTGTCGACAATTCAACGGATACTGATAAATTCATTAGTCTACTCTAACTGAGAGAGATGATCTTAAATACATTCATAATTTTTGGGGCTGATTTGTTGGGGCTGACTTGTATACAGAGAGGGTGCGATCGCACCGGATGGATCGTTCTAGTGTATAAAGAAAATCGATATGTTAAGCCGTTCAAAGTCATCAAGCACTGACCTGTTTAGCATCATCGAAGAATCAACATTAAAATCATCCATCGAGGACTAGATAATGAAGCTGATTTTGATTGGACCCCCCGGCAGTGGGAAAGGAACTCAAGCGATGCGCCTCGAGCGGCAACGGGGAATCAAACAGCTTTCAACTGGTGATATGCTTCGAGCCGCTGTCGCGTCAGGTTCTGACTTGGGTCATCAGGTTAAAGAAATTATGGATGCAGGGAAACTTGTGCCCGATGACATCATGGTTGCCATGATTGCAGAGCGGATTGAGCAACCCGATTGTGACAATGGCTTCTTATTAGACGGGTTTCCCCGCACAATCGCTCAAGCAGACGCTCTCGACAAAATGCTTGCTGGCAAGGGTACTGAGGTTGATCGAGTAATCGAGATTCGAGTTGACCAGGACGCGCTAATTGAGCGCGTCTCCGGACGATTTACCTGTGCTCAGTGCGGAGAGGGATACCACGATACATACAAGCGTCCGCACGCTGAAGGCGTGTGTGATATTTGTGGCTCCACCGAATTTAAGCGTCGAGCTGACGATAATCCAGCGTCGATGAAGAATCGATTGGATGCATTTCATGCCCAAACCGAGCCGCTATTGCCCTACTA
>DBGGTD010000446.1:0-5695 GCA_051162585.1 Elainellaceae cyanobacterium | reverse complement strand
TTATTGCCTCAAGGATGATCACATTTTGAATCTATACCGAGAGGTGTCTGAGCATTTGGATGAACCCGACGATGGAGAATAGACCTGCCACGGAGTGCCCTTTAAATATTCAAACTTTATGTCGTTAATAATACGCCATCTGAAAACCGATAGGGGCCTGGATAGTGCCCCACGTATACCGTGTGAGACACTAGCTGCAATTCATTCCAGAGGTGAAGCTGATAGGCAGGCGGTTCCATCACGAAGCTACCCGGCAAATCGGTGCGTAGATTTAGCATCACCTGATGCACAAGGCTAGGAGTCGTGCTGGCAACTGTTCCTGCCCAGCGAGTCACGATCGCTCGGTGGAGGTGTCCGGCAGCAATGCGTTCGATCGTGGGGTATTGAGCGACCAAATCAGCTAGATCCTGCCTGCCCGTCAAGCCAATGCAATCCATCGTAGGAATATTGGTTTTGAAGGGGGGATGATGCATGAACAGGATAGTGGGGGTTTTTGGCTCACGAGATAGCTGCTGAGCTAACCAGGTCAGCCGATACTCATTAAGTTCTCCGCCATCATCGCCAGGCACAACCGTATCAAGCATAATCAGTCGAACAGGATGATGGTCAACGACATAGTGTACGTATTGATGGTCAAATGGGAGATAGTCGCAGTCCTTGAACACCTGATAAAACGCTTGATGATTGTCGTGATTGCCAAGCAGGAGATAGATGGGAATCTCAAGGAGGGACAGGAGCGATCGCAGCATTTCGTATTCTTCAATCTGTCCTCGATGCGTGAGATCTCCAGTCGCTACAACTACATCAGGTCGAGGATCAAGCTGGTTGAGGTGGGCGATCGCCTGTCGGACGAGTGGAATTGTGTTGACAACTCCATACGCATCGTTGCCTTCAGCATGAACGTGAAGGTCAGAGATTTGAGCAATGATCATGACCATTGATTAGAACTCGGTTTACTGACTGGGATTTTTTAATGTCTTCTTAGCGTGGGCTTAAAGATCCTTCCATACCCTATTAGTGTATCCACTTATTCTCAGACCGCTACACACTATCACACTGCGGGGTCAGAATCATGAACACACGTTGGTTATGGATTTCGTTGATTGCGACGACTGTCACGACTAGTTGTGCTGGTCCAGAGGGTTCGGTGTCAGACGATAGCGCGCCAGAGACGAGCACAGGAGCATCCAGCGAACAAGCGGCATCATCCGATGTGGTTGTTTCCTACAACTCGCCGGAGGAGTGGGCAAATTGGGGCGCTGTTCTCAAAGAATTTACTGACAAAACCGGGGTAGAGGCTCCGTCTGACCCAAAAAATTCGGGACAAACATTGGCGGCGCTAGAAGCAGAATCTGCTGCCCCACAAGCTGATACTGCCTATTACGGCATTGTGTTTGGCATCGAAGCCGCAGACAAAAATTTAGTTGAACCGTATCAGCCGCCTGGATTTGAGGAAATTCCAGAGGCGTTGAAAGCTCCCGATGGCGAATGGATGGCAGTGCATCAAGGGGCGATCGCCTTTTTGGTCAACACCGATGAGCTAGGCAATGTCCCAGTTCCTCAATGCTGGAGTGATTTAACCTCAGAGGAATACGCTGGAAAGGTTGGTTTCCTTGACCCCACCCAAGCTGCTGTCGGATATTCGGTTTCAACGGCTGCTAACCTGGCGCTGGGTGGGTCACTCGACAATTGGGACCCCGGAATTGACTATCTATCAACGTTACATGACAATGGGTTGACTTTGCCCGCTCAAACTGCGACTGCGATGGTGCAGCAGGGTGAAATTCCGATTCTCATTGATGCGGATTTCAATGGGTATAAACTACGAAACATTGATCAAGCTCCGATTGAAGTCGTGCTTCCCTGTGAAGGTACGATTTCGATTCCCTATGTCATGTCGTTGGTGCAAGATGCACCCCGTCCAGAGGCCGGGAAAGCGCTGATTGATTTCGTGCTGTCAGATGAAGGGCAACGCCTCTTTGCAGAAAGCTTTCTGCGTCCGATTCGCAGCGTAGACATTGACCCCGAAATCGCGGAGCAAATGCTGCCTGATAGCGAATATGAGCGGGTTGAAGTCCCTGATTTTGAAAAAATGCGTGAGGTACAGGACGAGTTTATCGATCGCTGGCAGTCTGAAGTCGTTCAATAATGGGGGCAAGAATTTATCCTTCAGCCTTCATCTGATCTAAACCAACCCAAACGCATGATGCAAGAGGTCGTTACTTCAAACCCTAAGACTCATCATCCGCGATCGCTCGATGTTTCTACCATCCTGATGGTCTTGCCCCAGGTGATGGTATTTGTGATCTTGCTGGGATATCCGCTGGGTATTTTGGCATGGCAAAGCTTTATGACTGATGATGGATTGTCGATCGCCAACTATCTTTCAATTCTGCAATCAGGGCGATATCTTGAAGCCTTCTTCAACACTGTCCTGCTGGCGATCGCCTCAACAGCCCTAGCGCTGGTAATTTGCACGCCTGCTGCTATCTACGTTGAACGGGGGCAGGGCGGGGGGCGAAAGCTCATTGCCGTGCTGCTGACCATTCCGCTGAGCTTGCCAGGGATTGTCATTGGGTTTTTCATCATTCTCAACGTGGGTTTGACGGGGGTCATTCCCCAGACGCTAGAAGCAATCACGGGCGATCGCCATTTCACGATTGCCTATACGTTTTGGGGACTGTTACTAGGCTATCTCTATTTCCAGATCCCGCGAGTAGTTTTGGTGGTGCGGGGCGCAGTGGCGAGTCTTTCAGAGGATGTCATTGAAGCCGCACAAACGCTAGGTGCGCCGACATGGCGGCTCTATACCGATATCATCTTACCAACGCTGCGACCTGCCCTCATTAATGCGGCACGTCTAAGTTTGGCAACCGCATTGGGCGCATTCGGTACGGCTGCTACATTAAGCCGAGGCTATCGCGTCGTGCCGTTAGAAATTGCGTCTGCCTTTACGGAAAGCTTTCAGCCCCAACTGGCTGCCAGCATGAGCCTGATGCTGGCTTTGGTGACGACCGTTTTACTCGTCGGGATTGGGCAACTCGATCGTTATAGTCCTACGGACTCAGGTTTGTGTGGTGAGCCCCCGCGCCGCGGGGGCTCACCACACGTTTAACGTCCTAACGCGAGAGCGGAAGGCTATATCACAAGTAAAGTATGCATTAAGGTAACCTGAGTGGCTGAAGCAACGTAGTAGCAGGCATTTAGCATTTAGCTTTTGCTACGCAACGCTTCGCGAACAGCCTTCCGCCTTTTGCCATAACGGTGTATTACGATGGCGCTAGCAGCACCCTACTTCTTTCCCTCTGCCTTCTGCCTTCCGCCCTTTGCCCAAAGATTAACAATGTCCCAGCGTCCCACGACTCGTGACCCCATCGAACAGGTTGGCAAAGTGTTTGCCTGGGTGAGTACCTTGATTTGTCTCATCCCAATTCCGCTGCTGTTTGCTGTAGCAACTACCCGCGTTTGGCAGCAAGGTGCTTGGAGTGGTGGGTTTACATGGCAGTGGTTGCAAGAGGGCTGGGAGACCGTGAGCCCGCAGGTGGGGTTTAGTTTGAGGCTGGCATTGCTAGTCCTTCTGCTTAATAGTGCGATTGGCTTGCCGGCTGCGTGGGTGTTGGGGCGATGTCAGTTTCCGGGGCGACAAATCCTGCTCTCGTTGACGATGATTCCGATCGCCATTCCTGGGATTGCGATCGCCCTAGGGTTAATTCTTGCGTATCCTACCTGGCGTGCTGGAGGGTGGCTGCTCATCGGCGGGCATGTTTTATACACACTGCCCTTTTGGATTGGCACGCTGACTCCTGCGCTCAGCCAGCCTCGGCTACGCGAACTTGAATCGGTGGCGGCAACTCTAGGCTCAAACCGCCTTCAGCGTCTTGTCTCTATCACACTGCCGCAGATTCGAGGGGCACTATTGGCAGCCGCCATCATTGTGACTACGTTATCGATGGGAGAATTTAATGTATCGTTCTTTCTGTTCACGCCGCTCGAAAAGACGCTACCCGTTGAACTCTATGCGTCTTACATTACCGGACGTCTTGAAGTTGCGGCAGCCAACACGGTTTGGTTTTTACTCTTTGTCATTCCAGCTTCTGTGGCGATCGAACGTTTAGGTGGAGCAAAAGTAGGGCAAGCATGATTTCCTCGACCCATCCGGCAGCGCTCAAGTTTGACGGGATCACGTATCACTATGCTGGAACAGAGCACCCTGCTGTTGATGCAATGTATCTAGCCGTCAACCCTGGCGAGCTGGTCGTCTTAGTCGGCCCTTCAGGCTGTGGCAAATCCACCGTCTTGAAGATCGTCGCAGGGCTGATCGAGCCTAATCGTGGACGGTTGTGTATCGACGGGACGGATATGATCGGGCTGCCGCCCCAACAGCGGAAAATTGGCTGGGTGCCCCAGAGCTATGCGCTGTTTGATCATCTCACCGTGGCAGAAAATATTGCCTTTGGGCTGCGAATGCATAGAATTTCAGCGGCAAAACGCAAAGCCCGCACCCAGACCATGATGGAACTTTGCCAGATTTCAGACTTGGCGCGTCGTGCGGTCAATGATTTGTCAGGTGGGCAACGGCAGCGAGTGGCGATCGCCCGTGCCCTAGCCGTACAGCCGCGCGTGCTGCTGCTCGATGAGCCCCTTGCTGCGCTCGATCCTCAACTGCGCTTATCGCTGCGAGCCAGTTTGGTGAGTCTGCTGCGGGAAAGCGGGGTGACGACCCTGTTTGTGACGCACGATCAATCTGAAGCATTGGCGATCGCCGATCGCATTGTCGTGATGCGAGCAGGAAAACTGGAGCAATATGGCACGCCTGAAACCCTCTGGCATCACCCTGTCAATCAGTTTGTGGCTCAGTTTTTAAGCAATGCTGATGTGGTGCCGGGGCGTCGAATTGGGATTCGTCAGGTCGAAATTGCACCGGGGCTCGTAGCAACGGTCAATCCAGATCAGCTAGCGGCTGATCATCTTGAAAGGAATGGGCACGAGATAACCCTGGCACTGCGCCCTACCGATATCCAGCTAGATCCATCTGGGCGGCGTGTGGTTATCATCGCGACCGAATATAGTGGAGGCCACTACCTTGTCCGTGGACAAGTGCCCGATGGTCCCCAACTGTCTTTCTTTTTGTCCCAGCCCCTCCGTCTAGGTGCAACCGTTTCGATTCGACTCCGCTCTGACGTATGTCAGACTGTGATAGGGTTCTGAAAGAAGACGCGACCCAGTCAGACAGCACGCAAATTGATATGTCTCAAGCCAGCGATAAGTATGGTCCCGGACGGCGATGGGAGAAAGGGGCAAATATTGCCGCGATGAGTGTGTCAACTGCATCTGTCAATTTGGCAGACCAGTCGGTGCATGACTGGGTCTATCATTCGCTCCGACGCATGATTTTGTATAACGAAATCGAACCGGGTGCATGGCTTCGTCAAAAAGATATCTCGGCACAGTTTCAGGTCAGCCGTACACCCGTCCGTGAAGCATTTCGCACGCTGAATCAAGAAGGATTAGTCGAACTCGTGCCAAACTACGGGGCGCGTGTTACCCAGCTCTCGATGGAAGAGTTTGAAGAAATTTATGCCCTGCGGATTGGCATCGAAGGATTGGCTGCTCGGCTAACTGCCGAAAAAATTACGCCCAAGCACCTTCCCCCCTTGCGTCAAACCTTGGATGAACTATCATCGCTGACAAAAAC
>DBGGTD010000445.1:0-2736 GCA_051162585.1 Elainellaceae cyanobacterium | reverse complement strand
ACCATATTCTTTCAAATTTACTTTCAAATGCGATTAAATATTCTCCCAATAAAACTGATATTCAAGTCAAATTAAACTGCACAAAGCGAGATATTATCATTCAGGTTCAAGATAGTGGTATTGGTATTTCAGAGAGCGATCGCGAGCATCTATTTACGCCTTTCTATCGCGGGCGAAACGTTACAAATATTCCTGGAACAGGTTTAGGATTAGCCATCATCAGTCAGTGCGTTGAGCTTCATGGCGGTAGCATTGAGATGACGAGTCAGGTCAATTGCGGCACTTTATTTATTGTCAAACTGCCGATATTAAATCCAGATGTTTGAGATGTCTGCATTTAATCCAAGCGTTTAACACCGTATTAGAGATGTGACGTAATACGATATGTATAAGATTTTAGTGATTGAAGATGAAGTACCCGTCAGAGACGATTTATTAGAACTTCTAGAGATTCAGCAATTTCGAGTCGTTGGCGCAGAAAACGGGGTAGTTGGTGTGCAAACTGCCTATAACTGGGAACCTGACCTGATTATTTGTGATGTGATGATGCCCGGTTTAGATGGATATGGCGTATTAGAAAGGCTCCGCAGCGATCCGCGTACCAGTCTAATTCCGTTCATTTTTTTGACTGCAAAAGGAACCGTCAATGATTTCCGCAAGGGTTTAAAGTTGGGAGCCGATGATTATCTAACCAAACCCTATGAGCAAACCGATCTATTAGAGGCGATCGCCACTCGTCTTTCAAAGCACACAATGATCCGTCAGCAGCAGCAGCAGGTAATCCAACAACTTCAACATAAGCTTGCCAATCTCCAGAAAGACAGTGCGCTAAAAGATGATTTTTTGAGCACTGCGTCTCACGAATTGCGAAGCCCAATTACTAATATCATGATGGCGATTCCTGTATTGCAGGGCATCACTACAGATGAGCGCCAACAACGTTATATCGAGATTCTTCAACAAGAATGCGCCCGGGAGCTTGATTTAATCAACGATTTACTTGATTTGCAGCGTCTTGAAGCAGGAGCAAGCATTTCATCGTTAGAGACGATTGATTTACAGCATTGGATTCCAACTCTCCTAGAACCCTTTGAATTTCGGATTCAATCACGCCAGCAACAGTTCCAATTTAAGATTAGCGACGCCGTATCTGACATTGTGATTGACTCATCCGATCTTCAGCGAATTTTGACCGAGCTGCTGAGCAACGCTAGCAAATACACTCGCCCCGGCGGGCAGATTAGTTTGATAATTCAGCCAGCACGGGCAACTCGTCCAGACACACTACTGTCTCCGCCCTGCATATTGATGACTGTGCAGAATGAAGCCGAAATCCCTCACGAAACTATCCCACTGCTATTCGACCGATTTTATCGAATCCCAGGAGGCGATCGCTGGCAACAGGGCGGCACTGGGTTAGGGCTGACGCTTGCCAAAAAGTTGATCACTCGACTCAACGGTGACATTTGGGTCAGCAGCGCATCCGGATGGACATCCTTCACCATTCAGCTTCCCTGTGCCACACCCGATACAGCCCTACGGGCTTAGGTGTGTAGACCCTTCGCGACGCGGGGAGCTTACACACATTCGATGTCCTAACACGAGATCGTAAGTCTGTACAAACGAATTTATTTCCTCATACAAAATTTATTTCCTCATACAAAAAGTCCCTATCCAAATGAATAGGGACTTCTTAAGAGCGTTCAGCTAGTCTTAGTCGATATCGCCCATAGACAATACAGGCTCTGTCTCACGGTCAATACCCTTCTCAAATCCAGCAGCAGCAGCCCTTGCACGTCCAGCGTGCCACAGATGCCCAACTAGGAAAAAGAAACCGAGTACGAAGTGGGAGGTTGACAACCAAGAACGAGGTGACACGAAGTTAATCGAGTTAACCTCAGTTGCAACTCCACCCACAGAGTTGAGAGAGCCCAGAGGCGCGTGAGTCATATACTCAGCAGCACGACGAGCTTGCCAAGGCTGAATGTCATTCTTAATCTTGTCTAGATCAAGACCATTAGGCCCGCGTAGAGGCTCCAACCAAGGACCCTGGAAATCCCAGAAGCGCATGGTTTCACCACCAAAGATGATTTCACCGGATGGCGATCGCATCAGGTACTTACCCAAACCTGTAGGCCCTTGAGCAGACCCGACACTCGCACCTAAACGTTGGTCACGAATCAAGAAGGTCATCGCCTGAGCCTGAGAGGCTTCAGGACCTGTCGGACCATAAAATTCGCTGGGATACGCGGTGTTATTAAACCAAACAAAGCAGGATGCGATGAATCCCATCAGGGAAAGTGCACCTAAGCTGTAAGACAAATAGGCCTCACCAGACCAAATGAATGCACGACGAGCCCAAGCAAACGGCTTGGTTAAGATATGCCATACGCCGCCTGCGATACAGATCAGCCCCAACCAGATATGTCCGCCAATGATGTCTTCCATGTTATTGACGCTGACAATCCAGCCCTCGCCGCCAAACGGAGACTTAAGCAGATATCCGAAGATGACAGCCGGATTGAGGGTGGGATTATTGATGACTCGGACATCACCGCCACCGGGAGCCCACGTGTCATACACGCCACCAAAGAACATAGCCTTGAGTACGAGCAGAAGAGCACCCCCGCCAAGCAGGATCAGATGAATCCCGATGATGGTAGTCATCTTGTTTTTGTCTTTCCAGTCGTAACCAAAGAAGGCAGAATATTCTTCGAGAGTTTCAGGCCCTCGAAC
>DBGGTD010000444.1:0-2124 GCA_051162585.1 Elainellaceae cyanobacterium | reverse complement strand
GTGCATCATTTGCCATATCTTGTCATAGAGGTAAAGGCACCCAACAAAAAAATCGCTCAGAGCGTTTGGCAAATTAGCGAATACATGCGGCAATCCGGAGCTGTTCTTGGGCTGCTAACAAATGGCTACGTGTTTCATCTGCTTTATCACTATCAAGGGCAGGTGGTCACGATTTCTGAATATTCTCAGTCAACCCTGGCTGAAGATTTTGGGTTGTTCTATAACCTGCTCAGCAAGCCAACCTGCCTAAAAGTAGGAGACGCGCTGCATCGCAGTCAGCAACATGTTCACTTTAAATTCGCTCAATCGATTTCAAAGGCATTTGCCAGTCAAGCACTGCTGAGGCTACTAGGTAGAAAGCCTGACCCGATCAGTCAACCCACTCAGAAGGAACGAAAATCTATGATTATTACTGTTTTTAATAACAAAGGTGGTGTAGGTAAAACTACATTGACGATTAATCTGGCAGGAATGCTGACGAAGTTGGGTAAACGAGTACTGCTGATTGATATTGACGCTCAAGCCAATTTATCGACAGGTCTAGGAATTGACCCTTTAAATGATGTTGAATTAGCAGGCAAGAAAGACATTACCCATCTACTACTCGAACCTAGAACCAAACTCAATGACGTAATTTATCGCAAGCGTTGGGGAGATATTCAGCTAGATATTGTTCCATCCCATATACGATTGAGTAAGATGGAGAGCGAACTGATCCAGACGGTTGACAGCGATCGCATTTTGGTTAAGAAGCTGAGGAATCATGACTATGATTTTGTTTTTATCGACCCGCCCCCATCGTTTGGTAAGGTCAATAGCATATCGCTGATGGCATCATCCGGAATTTTAATTCCTACTCAACTGTCACCCTACCCCATTCGAGCGTTAGAGTATGTAATTGGGCGTGTAGAAGAGGTGGAAGACTTCAAAGACGATCCGTTACCCATTTTGGGCATTGCTGTGAGTATGTACGATCAGCGATCGTCTAGCTTTAATCATTCGATGGAAGAATCTCTTCGAGATATCTTAACCAAAAACTCAGAAAATAGAGCCATCAAATTATTTCCAGAAAGTACGTGGATACCCCGATTAAATATTATTTCTAAATGCCCTGAGCAAGGCTATCCCCTTCAACACGTAGAATTTGATGATGAATTGAGTTCACAAGACCGAGAATCGGCTCAATCTGCAATTTCAAGGTTGGAAAATCTAGCTAGCCACTTGATGAGTGTAATCTAAGGAGATCTATCAAGCATGAGTCAAGACATTCGGCGTGAGCTTATTAGCAAAAACTTGGGTATTAAACCCATCAATCATGGGCAAGTTCATACCTTTCAAATTGCTCTCCCCGACTCTAAAAAACAAGCGATTTCGTTAGAGCAACGACAGGCTATTGAGGAAAGCCTCCTTGCTCATCAAAGTAATTTGATTTCACTGATCATACGGCGCACCGATGCCTATGATGATGATGACATTGAATATGAGTTAGTCTATGGTGCTGATTGGCTACACGTTGCTCAAGAGTTAGATATTGAAAAGGTTTGGGCATGGGTCTTTGATATGACCGATGAACAGGCGATCGCTGCCATTAATGAAATGGAAACGTTAACGGGAGGTATTCAAACAACACAAAAATCTAACACAGCTTCTGATTCTATAGATTCTGATATTGCTGCTCTGATCGATCAAAAACTTCAACTTACTACTGATTCGATTAGGAATTCAATCACTCCTCTTCTCAACGGAATACGGAATGATTTGGATGAAAAATTAAAAGTTCTAAATTACAGAATTGATAGTCTCGGTAACGCAAGCAATAGTTTAGATGAACTAAAAAAGGTTTTAGAGAAACTAGATGATATTCAGCACCAGCTAACGTCTTCTCGAAAAACATCGTCGGTCACACCGCTAGAACATCGGATTAATCTGCTTGAAGCCTCGGATCAAGATATTGAAATTGCCTTGAAGCAGGTTAAGACTCGAAGCCCACAGATTAAGGCTGCAATCGAAGCGGTTCACTATTGGAGACAATCTGATCAGGGATTAACCTGGAAACATTTAGAGCTTTCTGCCAAGGCAAATAGCAAATCTCAGTATAAAATCGATGGATTTGCTGAGGGAACT
>DBGGTD010000443.1:0-4322 GCA_051162585.1 Elainellaceae cyanobacterium | reverse complement strand
GTCATGCAAAATCGCACACGAGTCGGATCAATCGACGAAGTCCCTCCCGGAACCAGCGGTTTTGAAATCAGAATCAGTGTTCCCGCTAATCAGGCAACCCCGCTCCAATTAGAGCAATTCAAAGCGTCTGGATTTACCGGAAGGGTTCGCCGCTAAGGGATTAGCGTTTAAGATGCCCCGGCAGTTGGGTAACGGGCAAACGGGGCCGTTTGCCCGTATAGAGTCATTGCCAGTGGTAGCTTATTTACAAGCGAGTCCCTATGCAGGCTACAAAGATAAAACCTTCTGGTCCTTCAGAACGCTTACTTGCTGTGCACATGCTCTGCGAACGCTACCGCAGGTTCTTAAACTCTCGGATTTTTTCAATAGTCCGCTTGTGGACTTCGTTTGTGTAGGGCGGTTTACCCTGCGAGAGGCTGCAACGCGTCTTATACCACCCCAACCTTTTCAAACGCCCTCTGATAATAGATTTATCGGCAGGTAACGACAAATATCTGAGAGCATTGATAAAGGTCACTAATACGACATTACGTTCTGCTGACTGTTGCAGGCATAGACGAAATATAGCCCATGTTCTGAAGAACGCTGAGTACTTTCTCGACACTCTCATCTAGGGTTTCTTGATCGGTTCTGCACTCAATTTCTGCATTCAACGGAGCTTCATAGGGATCATCAATGCCGGTAAATCCCTTGATTTCCCCTGCTCGTGCTTTCTTATAGAGTCCTTTAACGTCTCTCTCCTCGCAGACTGATAGAGGAGCATTTGCAAAGACCTCTACAAAATCCCCGATTCGATTTCGAACTTCTTCTCGAATAGCTCGATAGGGGGAAATGGCAGAGACCAAAACAATCACCCCGTTACGAGTCAATAAATGGGCTACAAAACCAATCCGACGAATATTTTCGTCTCGGTCTTCTTTACTAAAGCCTAATCCCTTGGTTAAGTTTTGACGAACAATATCTCCGTCAAGCACTTCAACCTTCAAGTTCTGCTCACGGAGCTTCTGCTCCAGAGCCATCCGAATAGTGGTTTTTCCAGATCCGCTTAACCCGGTGAACCAAACTGTCACACCACGTTGGTCTGTAGCCATTACTTAATCCCTCTCATGTAGAAATCTGACATCACGAAACGGTACGCTACATGCGTCATTAAACTCTAAAAATATAATCTTACTAATCTTTGTGCTTGTAGTTCTTACGCACTGTAAACCAACTTACGCGAAAACCAAGACCCTGTTAGTGAGAATTCATTCAATCTATAAATGAGTAACTTGATTTATGAATTCCCAGTGAGCTTATCCCTGGATACTTACGACACGTCCCCGATCCCGCGATTGAGGTGAGAACGCCAACTCTGACTCAGGAATCTATTCCGGTACGATCTCTGTGACAACCCGACCACCACTAACGACGATAGTCTGGTCCGCAAGTTTCCCGACCGCTCTTCCTCCTCGCAAGTTTAAGACCGGATCGACTTGTTGGTAGGTTACATTGCCTTCAGCCTCAAGATTCTGGGTCGCTACGTTCCAGGTCAATCGATCAGAGGTGAGTTGAGATTGATTCTGTTGCGCGACGGCTCGCACATTGCCGATAAAGTTAAAGACTTCGGTAGCTAGGTTGCCTCGACCCCGATTTGCAGTGATGGTAGTTTGTTGGGCACGATGAACAATCGTAATGGGCTGATTAGCAACAACGGTTTGGTCATCCATGTCCCATACCAAAGAGTTTCCGGTGACTCGAAGCGGCGGCTCCTGCAATATAATCAGCCCGTTTTGCTGAAGAGTCGCAGTTTTTGTCGCAAGATTAAACTCGGCTTGGTTTGCACTCGCTTGATCGACGGGCCGTTGATTCTGAAGGCGCTGAATCCGGAATGGGCGATCGCTGATAACCTTTTCTTGATCGATCCGCCAAATAAAATGCTGCCCTTCCAAACGAGTATCCTGATTTTCTGTGGTGGCGACAATATTGCCTGTGAGATCGATTCGTTGTTCATCAATAAATGCTTTTGCCTCATCCGCTGAGAGGTTAAATTCGGGGTGTGTGCCTGTTACATTATTGCGAACGACTACCACGTTTTCTGCCGGTAACCATTCCACTTCATCGCCTTTGAGGACGGCACCACTGTCTAAGTCAGTTGCAACAACCGATCCCCGCAGAAATAGCTGCTCTCCACCCTCTCGAACTTCTCCTCTCTCCGCTTCGAAACTAATCGCAGGTTGACCCTCCCGAAAGAAATCTCCTCGCGGGCTTTCAAGTTCTGCAAATTGCCGATTCTGGCTATAGGTTGCTTGCTTAGAATCTATTTTCCAGAGCGTTTGCCCCTCTTCGTTCGATTGCTCCAGGGTGATGTTGTTGAACGTCAAGTCAGACGTCGGCTCGTCTTCAGGGGCATCAGGCGTCGGAGAAGTATCTGCTGTGCGATCGCGCGCACCTCGGCAGGTAACTGAACCTAACGTGATCACTATTAGCAAGAACGGCACAGCCAGTATCTGAATCCAGCGAACTCTGCTCATGCACGATTAGCCTTAACGAGCATTCCCATCTCTAGGATAGACGGTTATTTGTCTGAGTTGTGTTTCTTGATGGTTCGGTGTTCTCTCAAGAGCCAGCTTGCTCGTCTACGATGCTGATCCCCGATAAAGGGCGATAGGTGTAGCTTTGTCGAGGCGCCTTCTGAACGTCTTCTTTGATGCCATCGAGATCGATATAGCGATCTGCCACATTAATCAGGCTATCGCTAGTCATCGACCGTAAACTGACGACTTCAACGCGAACCCCTCTGTAGCTGACTGCGTCAACGGCATAGGCTAAATCGCCATCGCCACTGACTAACACTGCTGTGTCATAAGACCCAACCAACGCCATCATATCAACTGCAATTTCGACATCCAGATTTGCCTTTTTAGACCCGTCAGGGAGCTGAACCAGGTCTTTCGAAATTACTCGATAGCCGTTGCGGCGCATCCATAATAAAAAGCCCTGCTGCTTTTCATTTGTGCGATCGACGCCCGTGTAGAAAAAGGATCGAAGCAGTCGAGAACCAGCCGTTAGACGGCAAAGTAGCTTGGTGTAATCAATTTCAATTCCTAGCTGAAGAGCTGCATAGAACAAATTAGACCCATCGATGAAGATGGCAACTCGACCCCGATTTTCTAATACCTGTTCAGGAGTAAACACGGAATCATTTTCTAGGTTATTACTAAACATTTTTATGAACGCCTCTTTATTTTATTAAAATTTGCGAATTGTCGCCTTCGAATGTATGTGAAAACTTGCGTTTTTTGTCAGAAAATCTGCTGCTATCGATTGGTAATACTAGACTCTTAAAGATAAGTTAGGGATCGCTAAAAGATTGATGATCAAATGGATATACAACTCTTGAAATGTAAATCTTGAATACGATTTGAGACTACAAAATTAAATCCGTCGCATTGATCAAAATTGTCATTAAAGGCCAATTGTTGACCACTCATTTTGCTGGCATTGGGAATGATGGATGAGAGGTGATACAGCAAATAATCCGCCTGCCCCTGAAATAGCATAAAGGTAGCGTAGCATCTCTGACTTGAATACTAATCCTCTAAACTTAGAAATATTATCTGAAATATCGCCTTTGAGTAGGTCGGGAACAATGCGATCGCCACATTGCCGAGCCAATTTTGAGCGGCAATTGGACAAATTTCTTAGATTGCAGACTAAATTGGCGTTTGAAACATTGACGTAGCGATCGCCCCTAAAGTTGTCGTGAATGCCAACTATCATTTTCCTCTCACAAGAAAATCGAGGCGAAGTCGCTTCAATGTTTGGGTCATGAGCATATTGACTAATTCTCAGACGCTCAATTACAGGAACCCGACGTAAAGAATGAGAGTGAGCAAGCACATCAGTCACAATAGATGCATCAGTGCTGCCTACATGCCATTCAGTTGTATGATCCCAAATTGCCGTGATCACGAATTTAAGTTGACCAATGGCTTGGAGGTTCATGCAAGAAATAAACAATGTCTTTAGCGGACGCTATCAGCCATATCGAAGCATATCAAAACTGGATTTAGCTAGACTGACTTAATGCATCTAGTCAAACCCACGGAAAATCGTTGTCGAGCGTGTCGAGAGTTTAGTCTTAATCAAAGAAACAAACAGTATAGTAATGACTATTCTAATCGTTGAATTTATTAAAAATTATTCAAATACTCTTAAAAAAGCAATCAGTCCATATTTTTTGTAAAATATTGTAAAGACATAGCAATCCCAGATGGGGTGTGAGCCGTGGGGCAGCGCCCGCCCCACGGCTCACACATAATTCACAAGCGACTTAGGAT
>DBGGTD010000442.1:0-3455 GCA_051162585.1 Elainellaceae cyanobacterium | reverse complement strand
GGGTCGTAGGGTCAAGATTTCGGGGGCGCAGTGGAATGAGAAGAATGTTCCTCAAGTGCTCGCCCATCGCTGCGCTTACCTTAATGGCCTCATCGGATTACAAAGGTGACATGCTCCCTCCCTATCGAATGAAATATTATCAGAACTCTGATAAATAACTGGCTTAGCCATTACTGAAGTACTGCTAAAGATAGCCGAAAACGTGGCAATGATCGTATACACACAAAGGCATTTACTTAGATTAATTTGCATAATCACTCCTCTTGGCCTGATGAATTAAATTGATGAAGACGAATTAGTTGATGAAATTGAATCGGTTCAAGCCGCCCATACTAAATCAACGCGACATGTTTCAGAGCAACAATAGATGAGAATACGCATAAATCTAATCTCTCCAAAGGAAGAGTTACTTAGATTTAAGAATACGTATTGTTAGAGGAATTTCTATTCTTTATAAATCTGAACGATGAATCTAAAAAATTTCAATTTTAATATCACTCACGATTCCGCGATCGCCTGCCGTGAAATATGTTCTGATATCCAGCCACTCAGCGTCGCCTGATAAACTGCCTGATAGCGATTGCGAGCTTTCAGCTTAGGAAGAATAGAATATTACCGATGTGAAACTTTACTGTACTTTCACTAATAAAGAGCTGGTTCGCAATGTCGCGATCGCGTAAACCTCGCGCCAAGAGACTCATGATTTCTCGTTCTCTTCCTGACAACACTCGTTGATAACGTGTTGAATTGGGTTCAATACCCCACGTTTCCCACCGAGTGACAGCCTCCACAGCCTCTCGAAGCTGAATAGGACTAATCGATAGGTTAATATGCGCGCTGATAGTGATCCCAATGGGTGATGTTGGGTTGCCGTGTTTTATCCAAAGCGCTCGACCTGATTTAGAGATATATGAAATATAGCGATCCTAAATCGCTTGTGAATTGTGCGTGAGCGGTGGGGCGGGCGCCGCCCGCCCCACCGCTCACAAACCATCTGGGATTGCTATATCATCGGTGAGCAATGGAATAGTGTCGTCATCTAAGGCAGAAACCGTTAATCCGCCAAGGTATGCCAAGCGAATAAATGCCATTTGCAAGACGGGTTGCTGGCATCGAATGTGTAAACGCGCACCAAAAATCTGATTGGCGATCGCCCAGTCTCGATCTTTGACCCACGACTCTTGATGCAAATTGTTACTCAAAAACGAAACTCAATTTTGAGCAATCTTTCCAACCTTAAAGGCTCCCATAGGTACGCACGCGAACGAGCCATTGATTGGGTATACATTCCCGATGAAGCGACCAATCGCAACGCAGTTTGGTCTGACTCAACGAGCCAAATTCGTGCAAATGCACAGCCAAATTTCTCAACAAGACCATCAGTGACTCGCTTGGCGATCGCATCCGGCTCAATACAACCAGATAGAGTCTAGGCAATCTCGCTGGCTCGTTGCAAATCTAAAAGAAGTCGAGCAGAGTCGAGCAAGTTTAAGAAACACTCTTGACTAAGAATTGAGCAACGTAAAGAAGTGATGCCCCCATTGAGAGGCATGTTGCGCTCTGGCTTTGTATCTCTAGCTACAAGTCAATCTGATTTAATGTAAGCTACATCCGCTCCAGAACTTGAATGCCCAGCAAAGACAGCCCTAGCTTAATCGTGCGTGCGGTCAAGTCACACAAGAGCAATCGTGATGTTCTCTGAGGTTCATCGGCTTGTAAAACCGGACAACGATCATAAAATTGGTTGAATTTTTGGCTGAGCTCAAATAAATACTGGCACAAACGATTGGGATAGAGGTCGGCCACAGCAGAGGCGATCGCTTCATCAAACTGCAAGAGATATTTGGCAAGTGCAAATTCTTCCTCTGCTTCTAGACATATTGAATAGTCGGCATTTAGCTTATCAAAATCGATACTACCTTTGCGGCTAATCCCCTGAATTCTCACATAGGCATACAGCATATAAGGCGCTGTATTGCCCTGCAAAGCAAGCATTTTGTCATAGCTAAAAACATAGTCACTCGTTCTGTTTTGACTCAAATCTGCATACTTAACAGATGCAATTCCAACAACGTCTGCAACATGAATGACAAAGTCCTGAGATTCGGATCGTCCCTCGTCTTTGAGGCGTTTTTCAAGATCATCTCGCGCTCGATCAATGGCTTTATTTAGCAAATCCTTTAGTCGAACGGTTTCTCCAGAGCGAGTCTTAAACTTTTTACCATCTTCTCCTCGCACAACTCCAAACGGAACGTGAATGAGTTTGACATCATCCAAAATCCAACCGGCTCGTCGAGCAACCTGGAAGACCTGAGCAAAATGACTTGCTTGCCCTGCATCGGTAATATAAATAATCAAATTTGCCTGATCGTGCCGGATTCGATAGCGAATCGCAGCTAGATCAGTGGTTGCATAGTTATAACCCCCGTCAGACTTTTGAATGATCAACGGCAGGGGATTGCCATCTTTATTGGTGAACCCCTCAAGAAATACACACTTTGCGCCTTGATCTTCTACTAATAATTCGGAGTTTTCCAAGTCTTTGACGACGCTTGGCAAAAGAGGATTGTAGAAAGATTCTCCCCGTTCTGTGATCTCAATATCTAGACGGTCATAGATTTTCTGAAATTCTTTCCGCGACTGTTCACACAATATGTGCCATGCCTTAAGTGCATCATTATTCCCTGACTGCAATTCGACAACTGCTTTGCGCGATCGCTCCTTAAACGTGTCATCGTGATCAAAGCGTTTCTTCGCCTGACGGTAGAATTCGACCAAATCACCAAGCTCAATTCCGTCGGATGACAATAATGCCTCTGGCGATACGTCTCGCAAATGGGTAATAAGCATTCCAAACTGGGTTCCCCAATCGCCGACATGATTTAACCGTAAGACATCGTGCCCGAGAAATTCTTGAACACGAGCAATGCTGTCTCCAATAATCGTCGAGCGTAAATGTCCGACGTGCATTTCTTTAGCAATGTTAGGACTAGAAAAATCAACGATGATTCGCTGGACCTCTTTAACAGGCTCAATTCCAAGTCGTTCATCGGCTTGGATAAGCTGTAGCTGTTGCTGTAAATACTCTGCTTCTAATGTCAAGTTGATGAATCCCGGCCCCGCAACTTGTGGTGGTTCACAATAATCGCTGATGTCCAGGTGCTGCACGATTTTTTCTGCGATCGCCCTCGGAGCTTGCTTCAGCGGCTTTGCCAGCGACATTGCCACATTGGCTTGATAATCTCCAAACTTTGGATTACTTGCCGGAACTAGAATTGGGTCAGTTCCTGCAAACTCACTGCCAAATGCGGATACTAACGCATCTTCTAAACGCGCCTTCAATCGGTCAAGCGTGGTATACATCGTCGTTATTCAAATGAATAGCCAAAATTTTCGGTCGGTCAATTCCTTACCACAATAGCTGGGCAAAAGACTCATTCACATAAGCCTCATAC
>DBGGTD010000441.1:0-6611 GCA_051162585.1 Elainellaceae cyanobacterium | reverse complement strand
GCCACCATCTCACCTGAGGAATCGGCAATGAGAATCGAGGAAGCTGAAGAAGCAGGCGATCGCCCACCCCACCAGCACCGGGCTGAAACCGCACCAAGCCTCGATCCACCGCATGCAGGCGAATGGCCGGGTCAGGTAATCCGTCTTCGGGTGCAAACCCACCGGGGGGTGGAGTGATTTGAATGTCTAGGGCAACATCGGCAGTCTCATCTGCCGTATTGGTATACGTTTCTGAAATGGTGAACAGATTTGGATCAACAAATCGAACCGCGTTTCGCCCGACTGGAATGCTTGCTATGGGCAGAAAAAACTCTCGACGTTGGTTAGGTTGGCTCAATGCATCAACCAAATTCCACGGCATGGTCGCACCTTGAAGGGTAAATATTAAGCAGCAACAACAGTAGCTAAAACACCTGATTGATGCTCAGCCGGAATAGTTTTTAGTCAATAAAAGTGGCAGGTTGGAGTTAAAGCGATGCTAGTTCTGAATCTTTTCTTTTGACCTGAATTAACAGATGAATACCTTGCTTAAAATACCACCAAATATTCTTGAAAATCGGATTGTTAACAATTAATTCTCTAATCCAGAAAAATATTAAATTCGATTACTAAATTCAACAGCTATCCCTTTTTTTTTGCAGCGACTAAATCCCGCAGGACTATAATTCGAGCTGATTGACGGACAAAAGTTTCTAGCGGATGTTGGGGGATGCGATCGCCTTAGCGAAGCCCTGCTCGAAGGACTGTATCCAACCTACGGCAGAATGAGGCTTGCAGAGGTTGCGTCAATCAACCAGATCATGCGAGTCAATGTAAACAAATTTTCACAATTGCGGAAAATGAGTCTAATCAACCTGACTCTGTATAGAGGAACGAGACGAAAAGGAAGATAGAGAAATGGCAATTCGACGCCAGAGAAACATAGTTGACATCTTCCAGATTATTCGACAAGTGCCCATTCGGTTGCGAATGAGACGGCGACAGTTGATGACGCTCGTGCTTTGTAGCGTGCTGTTTTTCGGAGCAGCCTCATTGCCAACAGTGGCGCATGCTATAGTAGATACTTCTCAACACTCTCAGGACATCTCCCAAACTCAGAGGCTTGACCAGCAAGGCAGACGATTCTATGAAGCGGAGCAGTTTGCCGATGCAGTTCGAGCGTGGGAAAAGGCGATCGCCACAAGTCCCCGTCCAATTCAGCAGGCAACGATTCTCAGCAATCTAGCGTTAGCTCATCACCAGCTTGGGCAGTGGAGTGATGCAGGCAATGCCATTCAACAGGCACGCATAGTTCTAGAAACGGTAGATTCGCCTGAGCGATCGCCCGTTTTGGCACAGGTGCTCGATGTTCACGGGCATTTGCAACTATCCCAAGGTCAGGCAGAGGCGGCGCTTTCGAGTTGGCAGCAGGCGTTTGATGTCTATGAGCAGCTTGATGACCAGACCGACAATCAAACACTCCTCATTCGCAATCAGATGAATCAGGCGCAAGCCCTGCGATCGCTCGGTCTGTATCGCCAAGCCTATGATCAGTTGACGGAGACGACGCAACGCCTTCAAGACCAGCCCGATTCACGATTGAAAGCCACTGGTTTACGCAACTTAGGCAATGTCTTGCGGGTGATTGGTGATTTAGATACCTCTCGGCAACTACTAGAGCAAAGTTTGGCGATCGCGCAATCGGTGTCAGATTCCAATGCGATTGCAGAAGTACTGTTGAGCTTGGGCAATACCGCCTCTGAGCAACAAGAGATGGATGCAGCATTTGCCTACTACGAGCAGGCAGCGGCGATCGCGCCTACCTCCACTACACAAATTTCGGCACGGTTACAACAGCTAAAACTCCAACTCTCCGAGCAAGACTGGGATGCAGCCCAACGCCAACTCCTGCAAGTAGTCTCTCAAATTGAAGAATTACCGCTGAGTCGTCGAGCAATTTATGTGCAGATCGACTTAGCTCGGAGTCTCCTAAACACACCTCATTCCAGTGATAGTGAGCCGGGTATTCTAGGTATCTCCTATGCTCAGTTAGCCAGTCGAGTGGCGATCGCCGTTCAGCAAGCGCGCACCCTCAACGATCCGCGCGCCGAAGCCGATGCGCTGGGTACCTTGGGACGGATCTATGAGCACCATCACCAGCGATCTGACGCCGAAGATTTGACCCGGCAGGCACTCCTTCTTTCTCAATCTATCAATGCATCGGATCTGACCTATCAGTGGCAGTGGCAACTCGGGCGTTTGTTGAAACAAGAAGGAAATCAATCAGGGGCGATCGCCGCCTATGATGCCGCAATTGAGGCACTCCAATCTTTGCGATATGACTTGGTAGCAGTCAATCCAGATGTTCAATTCTCCTTTCGAGATGAAGTAGAGCCCGTGTATCGTCAGTTTGTCGAACTCCTGGTGCAGCCTGATAATGCAGAACCGAGTCAGACGAATCTCGAAAAAGCCCGACGGGTGATTGAGTCGTTGCAGATTGCGGAGCTGAATAACTTTCTTAGAGAAGCGTGTCTAGATGCTCAGCAAATCTTGGATCAAGTCGTTGAACAGCAGGATCAAACAGCCGCCGTCATCTATCCCATCATTCTGCCAAATCAACTCACCGTCATTCTTACGCTTCCTCAGCAACCGTTGCAGTATTACACCACCAACGTGAGCCAAAACACCGTCCACGAAACCCTAGCTCAACTCCGTCAAGATTTGGTGAAACCCCAGAGATATCGGCAAGCCCAAGGAACTTCCCAACAGGTCTATGATTGGCTGATTCGACCTGCTGAATCAGCATTAGTTCAAGCCCAAATTGAGACATTGGTGTTTGTTTTAGATGGTGAACTCCGCAACGTGCCGATGGCAGCTTTGTATGATGGCGATCGCTACCTGATTGAAACCTACAGCATTGCCCTGTCGCCCGGCTTGCAGTTGATCGCTCCCAAGCCCCTCGAACAGGTTGAGCTGAGAGTGATTGCCGCAGGCGTGAGTGACCCTCGTCCGGGGTTTTCAGCACTGCCCAATGTGCCCATCGAGCTGCAAACGATCCAGGCAGAAATGCCCAGCCAAGTCTTGCTAAACGACGAATTTACAAGCTCCGCTCTGCAAAACCAGGTTCAGACGCGCCCGTTTCCGGTTGTGCATTTGGCGACCCACGGGCAGTTTAGTTCTCAAGCCAATGAAACCTTTATCGTGGCGTGGGATCAGCGCATCTATGTCAACGAAATGCAGCGGGTACTGCAAGCCCGCACCAATACCCAAAACGATGCCATTGAACTTCTCGTCTTAAGCGCCTGTCAAACCGCAGAGGGCGATCGCCGTGCCGCGCTGGGTTTAGCGGGCGTTGCGATTCGTGCCGGTGCCCGCAGCACGCTTGCTTCGCTGTGGAATGTCAACGATGAATCAACGGCTCGTCTGATGAGTTCTTTCTATCAAGGCTTGAAGGACGGAGTGCCCAAGGCAGAAGCGCTCCGCCGAGCCCAGTTGGAGCTAATCAGCGATCGCACCTACTGGCGACCCTTATATTGGTCACCGTATGTGTTGATTGGCAATTGGCTTTGATCGGATGCGAGCTGGCAGCAGTCTACCAAAGGTTTCTCAGCCACAGTCTCTAAGCCCACACTTTGCAAAAGGCTCACCCAGATCGAATCGGTAGGACTCATCGAACGGAGATCAGCGGCGATCGCCAGCGCGTCATACCAAATGCTATGTTCGGCATAGAGTTCGACCTGCTGGGCGGGCGATGCTTGAGCTAGCTCAGCTTCGAGGGCAGAATCTAAGTCTACTTTCCGAATCCAGCCATGCACAAACCGAGGTGGTTGTCCAGGTTGGCAGTAGATATTGAAGTACCAATGATAGTCTGTGTTGAGCGCTAACGGAGGGCTTGATTCTGGGAGCGAAATTTGAACAATGCCTGGCTCACCTAGCTGAACGGGATATGTCCATTGATTCGTCTCGTCTTCGATGACCAACTCTGCCGTTCCTGATGTCAGCGATTGGGGAACGTAAAACCAAAACGTCGGGCGATCGACTGTCGTCAGCCCCCAAACGGCATCAAATTTGCCCTCAACTCCGCCCTCCAATCCGTTAATCGTCACAATAGAAGCCAGTGCTGTCAGCCCTACTTCGTCAGCCGAAATTGGCTCTCCATTTAATTCTCCATTCATACCGCATCCCCGACTGGCAGCTTCACTCCGCCCACCGGGTTCTCCCAAATCAGAGGGGGGAGGCGGGGCTGAAAACACAATCGATGCAGATGAAGGGGATGAAGGAGACGATTGGGCGTGTCCCGGCAGGGGTTGCAGTCCCACAACTGCCGAGCCGAAAACCGTTAGCATCATGGTAGAGGCCAGGCATTTCAGCAATCCACGGGAAATTGAACGGGACACCATTGCAACTTGCTTGATTTGAATGGATTGTGTCATAGGAACCTCGCAAATTAAATGGGTAAATTAAAGGTGATGGGCTGATGAAAGACGGGCGATCGCACTTCCGCTCAGCATAAACGTGAGGACTGCGGGCACAAACGGCATCCAATAGCCTTGAATCAGCAAAATCAGACAGGCCAGATAGATGGCTCCGACGGTGGTGCCGCCTAGGAGAATAATCGATACCGACGGAGACTTGACGAATCGAGCAGGCGATCGCCCATAGACAATCACCATGCCTCCTATCACCGCCCATCCCCAGACCCACAGCCCGTCTACCCACAGGGGCAATGCTGTTATCAACGGGCGTCCATCTTGGACAGCACTTAGAAGCTGACTCACCATCTGAGCTTGCACAATCACACCCGGTACTTCTTCATAAGACTGAAATCCTGAGCTATAGGGAGTTGCCAGATAGTCGCCCGCACTCGTTGCCGTCACGCCAATCAAGACGATCCGGTCTTTTACATCCTCGCGGCTCAGTTGCCCCGACAAAACCTCTGCCAGCGTCACCGTCGGGGCAATGTCTGTAATCGACTGATGAACTCGATAGTTTAATAGAATCTGATAGCCTGCCAAGTCAGCAGTATGATAGCCGCCCCGATGGGGCTGTAACCGTTTGATCAGGGTATCTCCCAGCATCATCTGATCGCTTGCCGTATAGCGGGCAGAGATCCCCTCGGCTTTCAAATAGTGGAACGCAAGCTGAGCGCTGAGCGCATACGGTGTTTTGCAGGGCGAGATAGGATGAGGATTTAGCGCAAGTAAATGCCGACGCAACACATCATCTGGGTCTTTCACAACGTCGCTGAAGCCCTGACGCTCAACTGGGACTTCAGGAGGCGGGGCAATGCCGGGATGATTGGTAGCGCGATCGCGCGTTTTGCACACCGCAAAGAGATTATTGGTTTCTGGTAGGGCCGTAGCGGGTTCACCAGGAGGGAACTGGGTTGGAAAGTCGCGATAGATATCTAGACCAATGGCTCTCGGCTGCAAAGATTGAAGAGTGTCTAAAAGCTGAGTAAATGCCTGATCGGATAATGACCCCATGCGCTGCTGCTGTTGGGGGAGTTGAAAGTCATCTTCGGTAATCGCCACAATCAGTAGACGGTCATCGGGAGGCTCAGTGGGGCGCGATCGCATCAGTTGATCAAAGGCTTGCAGTTCCCAGCGCTGCAAAAGCCCCCCATACCGAACTCCCATGATCATCAAGGCGATCGCACTGCTTGCGAGAAGAATCGTTCGCATCAATGCCCGTGCCCTCAACCGAGACGGTTGCGTGGGTGCAGGAAAGGCTGTTGAGCCGATTGAGCGTGGCGCATCGACGGTATACCAGTCATGCCAGCGGGGAGGTTCTTCCGCCGGGTTCTGAAAGATCACCGGCAACCAGGTCGCACAGGGAAAGGTATCCTCGATGCCTTGCAGCCGTTCTCGTGCTTCTCGCACCGAGCAGTAGAGGGATTGCCCGCTCGAAAAGGCAGTCAAGAAGTATCGCAAAAATTGCTGGGCGACCTGATCCGGGACTGGCTCTCGCATCACAATCACTTGCGGAATGTGGAGATCAGCAAGGGATTGCGCTAGACCAAGCCCATCACATGAATTAAAAATCGCCAGCTTCAGTCCTTGGGCGATCGCATATTTCAAAGCATAGCGAAGCTGCTCAAGCGTCAACGAGTCCTGACGGTTGAGCTGAAGGACACCTGTGTCTTGACTAACGCTGTGTCCGGCAAAGAACACCATGTGCCAAGGGTGCCAAAGCATTTGATTGAGGGCTTCACGGGACGGCTCTACGAGAAACGTGATGTCGGCATGGTTTGACAGCTGCTCTAAATAGGCGCGATCTTCGGCGGTGTCAATACCTTGGCTGTTGCCCAGAATGGCGAGAATCTTTGCCTTTGAGGAGGGTGTAGATGGAACGATTTGCGGCTGCGATCGCTGATAGGTGGGCGTACTTAGTGCTACTTCTGCCTTAGAATAGTCGTCAAAAAAGTGCCACAGGTGCCAAGGCAATCGCTGCAACAATCGATCGTCCGATTCAAAAATAAATCGAATGTCATCATCCGTATCGAGGTGCGTCCGGAGTTGTTGAACTACCCTGCAAAACGAGTTGTCATTCAACCAATCATTAATCGCGTTGGATAGTTGTTGACACAACTCACTAAATTCTCGCTCAGACACATTGGTCACATCGGCGGC
>DBGGTD010000440.1:0-7714 GCA_051162585.1 Elainellaceae cyanobacterium | reverse complement strand
TTCCAAGAGTCACCATGGAGGCAATGGCAACTAGCGCCAGATATTTGATATTCATAAACTTAATGTCCAAATGATTGTGGATTATGCACATTCATGAATCGAGTACATATGACTACCAGTGAACTTGGTTCAGATAAGCTAGCGCTGATAGGTTTATTAATTTTAGATGAGATTAATGTTGGGTGAGATCAACGAGCGATCGCCCAGGAACGTAGATTAAAAACTGCCAAATTGTCACGTTTGCAGGGGCACGGCATGTCATGCCCTTGTCTAGAAATTCCACGTTAATAAATTTCCATGTCTTAGTTCGATTTAATATCCATCCCCGGGGCAATGTTTATCAAGAAAAAAAGTTCCAAAATTCTGAGTAGCTTTACAATTTGAAATAAGCTTCTCATGCAGTACATGTATTGCAGGGGAGCTTATTTATCGCACCCGTTGTATTTTGCTCTCTCTGAAGAGGTCTATGGACATTTCCCTATTTAGGTCAGTCGCCCGTCAGTATGAACATTTGCGCCAGGTGAATACGGTTTCGATGATGAATGTCATCAGCCAGACCATTGAAGACCAGATTATCCAACATCAAATACCGTTAGATTTCTATGTTGGATTTCAACGGTTTTCTCATTTTCCAGATCAGCTTCGACGATATGCCCGATTAGGGCGTACCTGTCGCCGGATTTATGTGTTTGGTGTTGCTGATTATCCTCCTCCTTCAGTTCCGGGCATTGAGTTTATTGAAATCTCACCCACGTCGGCGCTGGCAAGCGAATGGTTTTTGCTCGTCAACACGCCTGATTTTTGGGCAACCTTAGTGTCCCAAGAAATGGATGGGCAAGATTCTTTAACTGGGGGGCGGCAATTTGATGGATTTTGGTCCTATGACGAGCAGGTTATTGAACGACTATCGTTACTGATGTCGCAAATCATGGAAATGCCATATCAACCGCTTCCGCAACGTAACTATCATCGGCAAAGCGATCATATTTCTGAGATCAGTAACCGGATGCTGGAATTATTAGGGAAATCCGAACAAATGAGCCAGCGTCGATGGGTTCAGCTTTGCACGACGCAGAAACTGGCTGAACTGTGTTCTGGATGCTCGTCAAATTTGCTTCGCGATGTTGCTCGTATATTGCACACTATTCTCGGTGCATCGGGGGTTGTGATTGCACTGAGTACCTCCGACACCGGATACACTGTATCGGCAATTGATGGCGATGCAAGCGGCGAAGGGTGGAAGATGTCGGTTGCAGAAGGCATAGTCGGACGCGCCATCCAGCAGCGGCGCATCATTCAAATTAACGGTGTAGAACTTGGCCATGAGCACGATGTGTTATTGCCATCAGCCCGTTCGTTGATTGCAGTGCCTATCGTCAACCGCCATCTCTATGGCGTCATTGCGATTGGTCATACCGAACCTAATCGCTGGAGTTCTGACGAAGGAGAAACATTACGCACCTGTGCCAAGATTTTGGCATCAAAAATCGAGCAGGAGACTCAGTTGCCTGAAAATCCGAGCCCATCGCTACTCGATATGAATTTATCGCTTGATCCAACCTTACGGTTTGAGCAGTTTATGTTTGAACATCAGCGCAATGTTGCATACTTGCTTGCCCTTTATCGAAAACTACGAGTGCTAGGCAATCTCACGCCGTCTCATATACACATTCTTAGCCACATCGAAACGGCGTATAAAAAGTTGGTCAAGTCAACGAAAGAGGCAAAGCAGTTGTTGCACCAGCAGCGATCGCTCAATTCAACTGCTGAAGCAAAATCAACTACCATCCAACCTTGACGATATCTTGAGTCGGAAGTCGGTATGCATCATTGAGCCTATGTGGGCCAACGGGGTTATGTCAGAGTTTCAAGGTAAGACGCGATCGCCTCCGTTGCGATTTCGGTCATGGGTCTACCCTGAAGCGTTGACGTGGCCTTTAGTTTTTCATAGACCTCGTCCCGCACGCCAATTCGATAGCGAGCCTTACCGCTCGATTTTTTAGAACTTGCGGATGAAGGAGGCTGATAACTCGCCGCAAATGTTCGTAACGCCTCAAAGCCAACTCGATGGCAAAAATCACCAAAGCTTTCAGGATTCGGTCGTCGCTGTTGCTCTTCTTTGAAATAGGCCAAAAGCGGTTCGAGGGTGGCTTCCAAATCCTCAGTTGCCATTTTGTCGAGATAGGGTTCGGCTAGGCGAGTCTGGTTTGGATCAGCCCCCAGCCAGACCTGGTAAGCGCCTGGAGCCTGCCCAACAAAGCCGAGTTCAGCAAGGTATGGACGAGCGCACCCGTTCGGGCATCCAGTCATGCGAATCACAAAGTGCTCCTCCGGAAGCTCTAGCTTCTTAAGGAGGGCACGAATCCGGTCGAGCATTCCAGGCAGCGCGCGTTCTGACTCAGTAATTGCCAAGCCACAGGTGGGCAACGCCGGGCACGCCATTGAATAGCGAACCAGTGGGTCTATATCGTTTTCCCCCTGAATGCCGTGGCGGTCAAGAATGTGCTGAATATCTCGCTGCTGGGCAGGCTCAATCTCGTACACAATTAAGTTGTGGTTTGCAGTCAGGCGAATGGGCAGTGCGAAGGCCGCTTCGATTTCTTGTAGAGCTGCTTTGAGCTGGAGCGAATCGGTGTCTTGGATGCGACCATTTTCAATAGAAATGCCAACAAACAACTTGCCGTCGCCTTGTTCGTGCCAGCCCAAGAAGTCTTTGTATTCAAACGTTGGCAGCGGTTTATAGGGGTGAAGCTCTTTGCCAAAGTAGTCTTCGACTGTTTTCCGAAATTTCTCAACGCCCCAGTCATGGAGCAAATATTTCATGCGAGCGTGACGACGATTGACGCGATCGCCATAGTCTCGCTGAGCTGCAACGATAGCCTTCAGCAAATCATAGACATCATCTTTGTCTACGTAGCCAATGGGATCAGCAAGACGAGCAAAGGTTTCCTCCTTGTTATGGGTGCGTCCCATGCCGCCACCGACTAACACATTAAAGCCCTCAAGTTCAGCCTGGTCGTTCATCATCACAACCAGGCTGACGTCTTGAGAATACAGATCGATCGAGTTATCTCCCGGCACTGTCACCGCACACTTAAACTTACGCGGCATGTAGTAGTCGCCATAGATGGGCTCTTCGCTGCCGTGAATTAGGGTACCGTTCCCGTTCCGCTGACGCGCCGCAACGATATCAGGGTGCTCCTCTGCGGTCATAAACTTCTCGTCATCGAGCCAAATTTCGTAATAGGCTCCGGTCTGCGGAGTGAGAAGATCGGCAATGCGATTGGCGTAGTCTTGAGCGTATTGATAGTCTTGGCGATTCTTGTAAGGGGCAGGGGGGGCCATGACGTTTCGGTTTAAGTCTCCGCAGGCTCCCAAGGTCGATCCCATGTTGCGAATGATGGTGGCAATGACCGTTTTTAGATTCTCTTTGAGCACACCATGGAGCTGAAACCCTTGGCGAGTCGTGACGCGCAGCGTTTGATTGCCGTATTGATCGGCAAGTTGATCTAGCGCGAGATACAGCTGAGCTGGAATATATCCACCCGGATTCCGGGTCCGCAGCATAAATTGATAGTCTTTTTCCTGCCCTTTCACCCGATTGTCACGATCGTCTTGCTGATACGAGCCGTGAAACTTAAGAATTTGCAAACCGTCGTGGCTGAAATGTGTCGTGTCTTGCAAAATTTCGGTTGCAACAGGCTCTCGCAGGGCATTACTGTGTTCTTTAATGCCTTCTAGCTTAGAGACTTTTTGAGATTTTGTTGGAGTAGTTACCATGTTTTATGTAAACCGGATGAGCTAATACAGGTCAGATGACCGAAGCGGTGGGTGGGCAAAGAGTGGGGAGTGGCGATCCATCTCCGGTAATCCGATAGGAATTAGGGAGTATTTAGATAAACTAATTTTATCATCCTATCCCTTATCCAGTTTGAGATTAATCATTAGAAAGAATTTAGGGATTGAAGATTGGGAGATGCTTAATCATTCGGATTGAATCAGATTATTCAATCATGGCTTCAAGGGCCATTTGTAAATCGTGCGTGAGGTGGGCGATCGCCGCGCGTCGATTGGTTTGATAGGCGTCCCATCGATCGGACACCGACAGCGGTTCACCAACAGTAACCTGTGCGTATTGAGCCCCCAAATCAGGTCTTTGAATGCGGGATTTTCCTGTGATTTGCGTTACCGTTTTCCAGACGAGCAGCGTGGTATCAGCAAACCGTTCAACGGTGGGCTTTTCTGCCACATATTTACCCGTCACGCTCACAAAGGTCTCAACCAGGCGCATGTGCCAGATACGTAGGTCAGCCTCTTCAGCAACCAAATCAGCTAACCCACGCTCAACCGGAGACAGAGATTCTGCATTTTTCAAATCGTCTCGGTAGATGCGGTTCCATCCGGCTTGTTCGACCCGACGGCAGCGATCGCTCAGATTGCCTTTAGGTTTGACATCAAATGATTGCTCAGCGACATTGAGTGCCGCATTCAGCAGCACATGCAGCCGTTTAGCAAGCCGTTCATTGGCTTCAGATGGATGTAGGGTTTTAGGGGCGGGCGCGTCTGGGGATGAGTCTGGGGATGAGTCTGATTTGGGCAGATCTGTCTCAATGATTTGGCGATAATACTTGCGATAAAAATTTTCCATTAGCAAGAGCAAATGCTCGCCCATGCGATAGAGCCGACGATAGAGGATCTTTTCTTGCTCCGTGGTTGGCTCGACTCCATCTTGCAAATCGGCAAGCAGACTCATGCCGTCCCCCATTTCCGTGTCCGAGAGAGGCGGTAGCCCCATCTCAAGCTCTAGCTGAGTCATTAGCGATTCAAGAGACTTCCAAGGAGCCTCAACGTAGCGATATTGAATGCCCAGCGGCACAATCATGACGGGTTCTGACCGATTAGCTTTGCGGAGATCTTCAACGCACCAAAAACCGAACTGTGCAATCCCCGGTTCGATCGGGCTAACAATTTCATTGTGACCATTGGTGGCTCCTTCGGGGGCGATCGCAATTGGAAACCGTCCGTCTGCAAACAAATTGCGCACCGACCGCAGGCCAATCACATCCAGCGATCCGCGACGAATCGGAGTCCCCCCTAAGGTAGAGGCGAGCCAGCCCACAAAATTACCTGCCCAGAGGGGAATGCCGCGATCGTAGACAAAATGAGCATGAACGGGAGACTGGACTGAATAGCCATTCTGGTGAGCATAATGGGGAATCTGATTCCAAAGTAGGTTCGCAACACACGGCGGGTCGCTCGTCGTCGGGTGGCGAAATGCGATCAAAAAGCGCACCTCTCCGGCCTGAAACTGCTCGTAAAGACGTGCCAACTTGTCAGCATTATGAATATCGACCTTGGGGATTTGCTTATACCATCGCAACCAAAATGGCAGGAGCGATCGCCCAATTCGCAAAACCAGTGGATTAAATCGAGGCGGAATAAACTCTAACGGGGGCTGAGCGCGTGTAATCGGATGTGGCAATGTCAAAATCTCCTAGCGTTTGGCAACCATCTACCCAAAAGGTGCCCAAAAGGAAGACCCTGATTAACCGGGGCTATGGCATGTATCCGTCTCTCGGTAGTTGCTCCCAAGACGTCATTCTTACACTTTATTCATAATGGCTGCAATTCCGGACGCACTTGATGTGCTGTTCGCTGAACCGGAGTAAAGAATTATGACTGTTGCAAATGTATCATCCCCTGAACTACCTCTCTCCTCAGAAGAACTGCGGAAGATGCATGCCTATTGGCGTGCGGCTAACTATCTCTCAGTCGGGCAAATTTATTTGCTAGATAACCCATTACTAAAAGAGCCGCTCAAACTTGAGCATATTAAGCCGCGCCTATTGGGGCACTGGGGAACAACACCCGGGTTGACCTTTATTTATGTTCACCTCAATCGAGTCATCAACGCGATGGACTTGAACATGATTTATATTACGGGACCAGGACATGGAGGCCCCGGACTCGTTGCCAACACCTATCTTGAAGGCACTTACAGCGAAATCTATCCGAATGTGTCTTCAGATGAAGCCGGCATGAAAAAGCTGTTTAAGCAGTTTTCGTTTCCAGGTGGAGTTCCTAGCCATGTTGCGCCTGAAACGCCAGGCTCGATCCATGAGGGGGGTGAGTTGGGATATTCGCTCTCGCACGCTCACGGTGCTGCATTCGATGATCCTGACTTGATTGTGGCCTGCGTTGTCGGAGATGGAGAAGCCGAAACAGGACCCCTCGCAACCAGTTGGCACTCCAATAAATTTCTCAATCCGGCACATGATGGCGCAGTGTTGCCAATTCTTCATCTCAATGGATATAAGATTGCCAACCCCACCCTTCTAGCGCGTATCGGGCAGCACGAGCTTGAAAATCTGTTCATTGGGTATGGGTATAAGCCGTATTTTGTAGAGGGGTCTGATCCTGAAGCGACTCATCAACTGATGGCAGCAACGCTGGATTCCGCCATCCATGACATCAAGGCCATTCAAAAGGAGGCTCGTCAAAACGGCAACGTCCACCGTCCTCAATGGCCCATGATCATTATGAAAACGCCTAAGGGATGGACAGGGCCTGAGGAAGTCGATGGCAAAAAGACAGAAGGCTTCTGGCGATCGCACCAGGTTCCGTTATCGGGGATGGCGAGCAATCCTGAGCATGTCAAGGGCTTAGAGGCTTGGATGAAACACTACAGGCCAGAGGAACTCTTTGATGAGCAGGGCACATTGATCCCCGAACTGGCAGAACTTGCCCCAACGGGCGATCGCCGCATGGGAGCCAACCCACATGCGAACGGAGGAGTCCTCCTGCGAGATTTAATCATGCCCGATTTTCGCGATTACAAGGTTGAGGTACCCAACCCTGGGGCAGTCATTGCTGAAGATACTCGTCAAGCCGGTATCTTCTTACGCGACGTGATGCGTCTCAATGCCAAGAACCGCAACTTTCGCATTGTTGGTCCTGATGAAGTGGAATCAAATCGCCTGAGTGCCGTCTTTGAAGTTACCAATCGCGCCTGGGTCGCTGAGCATCTGCCCGAAGACGAACATCTAGATGTCGGCGGGCGAGTCATGGAAATCTTGAGTGAGCATACCTGTCAGGGCTGGCTAGAAGGATATCTGCTCACCGGAAGACATGGATTCTTTCCGTGTTACGAAGCCTTTATCCACATCGTAGATTCGATGTTTAATCAACATGCGAAGTGGCTTAAAGTCTCGCGGAATATCCCGTGGCGTCGCCCCATTGCCTCTCTTAACTATCTGCTGACTTCCCATGTCTGGCGGCAAGATCACAACGGCTTTTCTCACCAAGATCCTGGCTTCATCGATCACGTGGTCAATAAAAAAGCAGACGTGATTCGGGTCTATCTTCCACCCGATGCAAATACGCTGTTGTCAGTTGTCGACCACTGTTTGCGGAGTCGCAATTATGTCAACGTCATCGTTGCCGGAAAACAACCTGAGCTTCAGTTCTTAAATATGGATGCAGCGATTAAACACTGCACGGCTGGAATCGGCATCTGGGAGTGGGCAAGCAACGATCGCGAAAGTGAACCTGACGTGGTGATGGCATGTGCAGGTGATGTACCCACGATCGAAACCTTGGCAGCCGTGGATATGTTGCGTCACTTTTTCCCAGATTTGAAAGTGCGCGTTGTTAACATCGTCGATTTGATGAAACTTCAACCTGAGGAAGAACATCCTCATGGATTGTCAAATAA
>DBGGTD010000439.1:0-3871 GCA_051162585.1 Elainellaceae cyanobacterium | reverse complement strand
CGATGGGGTTAGAGCAAGCCCTCGACTATCTAGAAAAGTTTCGCTTCTATCCAGAGCAAATTGAGGCTCTCAAAGCAACGGGCATGTTTGATGATGTGCCCAATCGGTTTTGGTCGACCTTAGCTGAGGCTCGATTTACGGGCGATGTGTGGGCCGTTCCTGAGGGAACGGTAGTCTTCGCGAATGAACCGTTACTGCGAGTCGAAGCCCCATTGTGGCAGGCGCAGGTTGTTGAAACCTATTTGCTTAACGCCCTTAATTATCAGACCCTGATTGCCACCCGCGCAGCCCGACTGCGAGACGCAGCTGGAGCCGATGCCAAGCTGTTAGAATTTGGGACGCGTCGAGCATTTAGCCCGCAAGGGGCAATCTGGGCGGCTCGGGCGGCGATCGCCGGAGGCTTGAATTCGACTTCAAACGTGCTGGCAGCCGTGCAGCTTGGACAAACCCCCAGCGGTACAATGGCGCATTCTCTGGTAATGGCACTTTCAGCTCTTCGAGGCAATGAAGATGCTGCATTCACTGCCTTCCATCGATATTTTCCTGGAGCGGCGCTGCTGATTGACACCTACGACACCCTTAGTGCGGCGAAGCGACTCGTCGAAAAGTCAAAGTCTGGAGAAATGCAGGTAGATGCAGTGCGGCTTGATTCGGGCGATTTGGCAGCCCTTTCAAAGCAGGTGCGATCGCTCTTGCCCAACACCACGATTTTTGCAAGCGGCGATTTGGATGAATTTGAGATTACCCGGCTGCGAGACGCCAATGCCGAAATTGATGGGTACGGAATTGGCACCAAACTGGTCACGGGTAACCCTGTGAATGGAGTCTACAAGCTCGTTGAAATTGACGACATTCCGACGATGAAGGCATCGAGCAGCAAGGTGACGTATCCAGGACGTAAACAGATTTTCCGGCGTATTGATTCAAACGGGCAGTTAGAGGGCGATCGCCTTGGACTGATCACTGAAACGTCGGCGGACACTGAGCAGCCCATCATGTACCTCGTCTTCAAGCAAGGCGAGCGGGTGTATCCCACTGAAGAACTCACGGCGATCGCCCAGCGAACCGCATCGTCAGTAGCGAGTCTACCCAAGTCTGTGCGCGATATTCGTTCTCCCCGGCCATTAGCGCCTAGCATTTCTTCCGAGTTGGACGAATTGACCAAACGCACACAACAAAAAATTGATACGACCTATACTGAGCAAAATTAGGACTGACAAATCAACCGTGTCAACGTGCGACGAATGGTCAATAGCATTGCCCTCGGTGAGACATTCGCTATTCACGCGAGCCTCTGTTCTCTGCTTCTCTATCGCTGATTCTCTATTGTTATTTCCCATTACCCCTTGAAATGCGTATGACTCAAATTGCTCTCTTCGGAACTAGTGCTGATCCGCCTACTGCTGCTCATCAACAGATTTTGAACTGGCTGTCATATCACTTTGATGAGGTTGCGGTTTGGGCATCTGATAATCCGTTTAAGTCTCACCAAACGCCGTTAGAGCATCGAGCGGCCATGCTGCAACTGCTGATCTCTGATATTTATCCTCCTAGAAAAAATATTAGACTGCGTCAAGAGCTGAGCAGCCCCCGCGCGCTAACGACGGTTCAAAAGGCTCGAGAGCACTGGTCTGATGCTGAGCTCACTCTCACGATTGGGTCAGATTTGATTGATCAACTCCCTCGCTGGTATCGAGTCAAGGAACTCTTCAAGCACGTTAAGCTACTGGTAATCCCTAGACCGGGATATTCCATCGATGAGTCTGATTTAGGGCGACTACGACATATAGGTGCTAACGTGGCGATCGCTGATATAACCGGTCTTCCGGTATCTTCAACGGCGTATCGTGAAGAAGGAGACCCTGAAACCTTGACTCCTCCTATCGAGGCATACATTCATCGAGAACAACTATACGAATGTCAGGACGAGTCCAGAAAAAGCCTGCCGACTCGGTAGACCATCTAGTGTTGGCTGACTTTAAAGTCGGTGTCGACAACGTGATTTTTTCAGTTGATACCGACCAAAATCGCCTTTTAGTGTTGTTGGTGATGCGGCAAGATCCACCCTTTACAGGACAATGGAGCCTCCCTGGCACCCTTGTCCGCACTGGAGAATCGCTAGAAGACGCAGCATATCGTGTGTTGTCAGAAAAAATTCGCGCCGAAAATCTCTATCTCGAACAGCTTTATACGTTTGGGGGGCCGGGGCGCGATCCTCGTGAGTCAGACGATAGCTATGATGTTCGTTATTTGTCAGTCAGCTATTTTGCGCTGGTTCGCTATGCCGAGGCAGAACTCATTGCCGATGGGGTTAGCGGTATCGCTTGGTATTCTATGGAGCGAGTTCCCCAGCTTGCGTTTGACCACAATGAAATTTTGAAATATGGATATCAACGCCTTCGCAACAAGCTGGAATATAGCCCGATTCCCTTTGAAGTATTGCCCGAAACGTTTACTCTAAGCGATCTTTACCAGCTTTATACAATCGTCTTGGGTGAAAATTTTTCAGATTATTCTAACTTTCGAGCTCGACTGTTAAAGCTCGGATTTTTATCCGATACAGGCGTTAAAGCGTCTAGAGGCGCGGGAAGACCTGCTAGTTTATATCGGTTTGACGCTGAAGCGTTTGCCCCTTTGAAAGACAAACCGTTGGTATTTATTTAATCGAAACTCATTCAAATTGTTCTAGTTTTTTGAACATTTAGTCCGCCAATGATGCACTTAAGCAAGCAGCGATGAATGATAGAGTTCAGCCTAGATTCTTAAGACTCGCCGTCTTAATTGATGCAGATAATGCCGATGCAACTTTGATTGAGCCGCTGCTGAAAGAAATTGCTAAATATGGAGTCGCTCATGTTAAACGAATCTATGGTGACTGGACGAATACAAACTTAAATAAATGGAAAGATAAATTAAATAAATTTGCAATTCAACCCATCCAACAATTTGCTTACACAACAGGAAAAAATTCAACAGATAGCTCCCTCATTATCGATGCGATGGATTTGTTGTATACCCAAAACTTCGATGGATTTTGTATTGTATCGAGCGATAGCGACTTTACCCGACTTGCTAATCGCATCAGAGAATCAGGACTCGTTGTCTATGGATTTGGTGAACAGAAGACACCAGAAGCGTTTGTCAGCGCGTGTGATAAATTCATCTATACCGAGATTTTGGAACAGTTGGACTCCCTGAACAAGGTCACATCAAAAGAAAATGGCCAAGTTACTAAAGGCACTTCTGGAAATACAACTAAAACTCCAGGAAGCCAAAAGTTGAGAGCTAACAAAAAACTGGTCCGTCTTCTTAAAGATGCACACGAGGCTGTTGCCGAAGAAGATGGATGGGCACATCTTGGACCATTTGGTTCGCAGTTGACGAAGCTATCTTCATCTTTTGATCCCAGAAATTATGGCTATAAAAAGTTAAGCGATCTTGTGATTGATATTGATATATTTGAAATTAAAAAGAACTCGAAAACGGTTCGAATTAAGTTAAAAGAGCAATAATAAAAGAGCAATAAATAAATTGAATACTGCCACGTTTAGCGTCCTATTTTAATTGTCTACTTTACTCTCTATTCTCTATATATCCTCATGAAGATTGCGATCGCCCAACTGAATCCTATCATCGGAGATCTGGCAGGCAATGCTCAACAGATTCTAGATGCGGCTCATCGCGCTGCCGAGCAGGAAGCACGTTTGATGCTGACCCCGGAAATGTCGATATCGGGTTATCCGCCTCGTGATTTGCTGATGCAGCCTAGCTTTGTTGCCAACATGGCAGAAACCATTGAGCAACTCGCAAGAGACGTGCCTCCAACATTGGCAGTCTTAGTTGGCACAGCGGAGCTTAATGAGCGATCGCT
>DBGGTD010000438.1:0-5572 GCA_051162585.1 Elainellaceae cyanobacterium | reverse complement strand
AAATTGAGCTTGTCTAGGGTTGACCGGGTGCCGCTGACCTCAAATAGCCCATTGGCAATAAACATGGCAGCTTCTTCAGCGATCGCCTTTGCCTCAGCCACCGCAATAGACGCCTCAGCAACCGTAGCTGCCGTCATATCTACCATTGCCTTGTCAATATATTTACCCGATCGGCGCAAGATGGCTTCTGCCGAATGCAGCTTCAACGCCATTTCGCCAAACTTGTGAATCAACAGCGGATCTTCGAAGTTATACTCAACACCGCTATCAATCCAAGGTTTTGGGTTGCCCCGCACAAATTTCACGGCCTCCTTAAAGGCGGCATCGGCAATCCCGACATCAACGGCTGCGTGCAAGATTTGCGAGAAGGGGCCCATCGGGGTGGGGCGATCGAAGGCTAGATAATGGGGAAGCAGATGCTCGTCTTTGACGGGGGCATTGGTGAACACAGACGACCCGCTTCCGGTTGCCTTTTGACCAAAACAGGCCCAATCATCAATTATTTCGACCCCAGCCCCGTTTCGATCCACAAATACGACAAATGCTTTGTCTTCCCCATCTACCTCATGCATGCACAGCACAGGTATCCAGTGGGCAAACAGTGCACCCGTCGAATAGTACTTGCGTCCATTAATGACATAGCCCGACTCCGACCTTTCTAGGCGCGTACGAATATCATTGACATTTTTATTGCCCCGTTCAGAAAACGCATTGCCAAATCGTTTTCCTTGCAGCACTTCATTAAAGAAAAACTGCTTTTGCTCGTCAGTGCCGTCTAGCTTTAGTGCTTCAACGAGATACAGGTGATTTTGCGGAATTTGCCCCAGGCTCGAATCTCCGGAGGATAGGATCTTGGTGACTTCTGCAATCGTCACATTGGAAACACCTGCGCCTCCGTACTCTTTGGGTACTGTGATGGCAGTCAGCCCAGCTTGTGAGAGTGTTTCAATTTCCTCGTAGGGCAAGATCCGTTCCATATCACGCTGAGACGCAGTCTTGGAAAATTCTGCTGCTACTTCTTTCGCAATTTGAATGGCTTCGTCATCGGTTTGAATCACATACGCTTTTTTGACGTCAGTTAAAACAGATGTCATGATTAACCCTCATATTCTTAATTTTCAAAACGTTAAAATCAAACACCGATTCGTTCTCGCTGAGACAAGCTAATATCTTGGTCAAACAATGATTTAGGCAGTAGCCCATGAACCCCCTTCTGGGGGCTATTTACAACCTGAGTCACTCGAAAATTGGCGCTCATGCTGCACAGACAGTAGGCTTCCTTCTCTGTAATGTGGGCGATCGCCACAATAAAGTCCACCATGCTGTGCAGCGCAATCTGCAAGGCTTCATCCAAGGTAGGCGCATAGCCTGTAGTGATAATGTCGGTTGGGGTTTCTGCAAAAGGGGTTTTGAGACTCATGTCTTTGCGGAGTCGCAATTCAATCGTGCCATTCATGGAGGTTTCAATCGCGGTGCCGCAGACCTCGCCATCCCCCTGAGCCGCATGACCATCCCCAATTGAAAATAAGGCCCCGGGCATAAAGATGGGCAAGAATAAGGTCGAACCTGCCGTTAATTCTGGATTATCAATGTTTCCACCATAGACTCCTGGAGGAATGGAACTACGACTCTCAGGGGTTGCAACTCCCAAAATGCCAAAAATAGGCCGAATTGGGACTTTGATGCCGCTTCCTTCCGGAAATTCAGCGAATCCCTGGTCTAAATCTAGATGCACAAACCTGAGATGTCCTTCACCAAAGCGCTCGGTCAATGCGCCCCACCCTGGACGAATTGCGTTAAAACCAACGGGCAATCGAGGCGTGATCGAGTGCAACCGAATTTCTAACACATCACCCGGTTCAGCCTCATTGACCCAGATAGGCCCCGTCATCAAATGCGGCCCATCTCCGACTTCTCGCTCAGGCGGAAGGTTTAAGCAAATATCGAGAAATTCAGGCGGCACAAACTCTTTGGGAGCATTGTGATAGAGCTTAAATCCTGAAAAGGTTTCGACATCAATCGTATCGCCAGACTTGATCTCTAAAACAGGAGGAAGAGTAGAGGAAAAACCGCCATAGTGAACGGTGTCACACGTTGCGCTGAGGGTATGATGAGCCATGATCAATCATTGTGTGATGAGCAGGATGTAATAGCAGGATATGCCAAGCATTCAAAAGTCTGCTGCACTGGCATCAATATTGGCATCAATATTAGCACCGATATCAGAATGCACGGCGAGCTGAGAAAGCAGTATCTCAAGCTGATTTGCCACCGTCTCTAGTGGTTTGGTGCTGCGACGGTTGCGGCTGAGAAGTAAACTCCCTTCCACTGCCGACCAGATAAATAGGGTCCAAGATTCGGTCTCAATGGGGTCAAACCCAGAGTCAATAAACCGCTGATAGACAAGCTCAAACCAAGATGAATAGACTGCTTCGCATGCTTGACGGAGGGTGTCATGGGTTGCAGATGCTTCCATCGCAACGGTGGCCACAGGGCACCCTTTGCGAAAGTCAGATGTTTCAAGTTCGCAGGCGATCGCCAGTACAAACGACTTGATGGCCGTCCCCAGATCATCACTAGATTGTAGAGCCTGCTCGACTTTTCGCTTCACCTGCTTGCCCGCCAGGAGGATGGCTTCGGCGGCGAGTTGTTCTTTCCCTTCTGGAAAATGAAAATAGATCGACCCTTTCGGCGTCGAACTTTCTTGAACAATTTGATTTAGCCCCGTCGCGTGATAGCCCTGCAATTCAATTAATGAAATGGTGGTTTCTAACATGCGAGCTTTGGTATCTGATTTAGAGCGTTTCATGCATAAAAGAATGGGTCTATTCGAGATTAATTCGAGATTAAAACGGTGAATTATGACAGGATTTGGCTTCATTAGTATAAGTAGACCAGTCGTTATATTTTTGTAGCTTACATGACAACTTTCCATATTTGAATTGAATATTATTCTCGAAATTGAGGGTTCATTTATTGCTCTCCTAGGTTTCGATCGTGATATCTACTAACACTGTAAAAGTATCAAAACACCCTAGTTTATTAAGCGGCGGATTGAATTTATTCATAGAAAATTCTGACTATAGCAATCCCAAATGGATTGTGAGGGTTGGGGCAAATGCCGCCTGCCCCGCCCCTCACACATAATTCACAAGCGATTTAAATCGCTATGGTTTCAAGCATTAAAGGTACGTTGTTTTTGGACTGTTCCGTTATCAAAGTGCTCTTTGAGACATTCCATAAATCGATCGGTCATGTGTTCCCTTAACGTCGTAACTCGGTATTAACAGGTCAAACTAATAGAAGGAGCGTCTAGAATGGCTAGATTTGATAGCGTCTTTAACTCTGCCAGCCATCCAATTACGGTGAACCGACGAGGGTTTATTCGAGGCTGCTGCCTTGCGTCTTTGGCGTTTTGGGCCAGCGTAGGCTGCAGCAATCGGCAAGAGTCGGCAGATGCTGGAGCCGATGATAGTAATGCGGCAGCAAGTTCAGACAGCAAAGTGACGCTACGAGTAGGGCATCTCCCGGCAGGCTGTGTGTCTCATTTGCTGCTAGCAAATAAGCGGGGGCTATTTCGAGAGGCCGGATTGAACGTTGAATTGACTCAGTTCAACGGCCCTGGCGAAAACTTGCAAGCCCTAGTTGCAGGTGCTCAAGATGTCATTCACAATCCTTGGACAAATACCGTTGCAGCCTATGCAGACGGCACCGAACAGCTCAAAATCATCTCCGGTTCTGGTAAAGCAGGTATAGAATTAGTTGCCCGTGATGGCTCAGTTTCATCTCTAGAAGAATTAGCTAGCGCGGCGGGACAGGGATTGAGAATCGGTACATTGCAACTGGATACGCTAGAGCTAGTTGTCTTTGGTCACCTCAAGAAACTTGGGGTTGACTACAGCAACTACGAGATGACTTTCTTCCCAAGTATGGTCGGCATGGGAGAAGCGCTGATTCAGGGAACTGCGGATGTTTGTTCGCTCGCCCAACCCTATGCCCAAAGCGTGGTGGCGCAGTCGGGCGGCACCTATCTGGGAGATTCTAACGGGGCTTGGGGGCCTGAAGCATCCGATTGTGTGATTACGTCAACGGATAGCTTTATGGGCAAGGAGCCGAATTTGCTGGCAGACTATCTGGCGGTTCTGCGTCAATCTGCGGCCATGCTTGAATCTGATTATGAGTCTGCGATCGCCGATTTAGTGCCCGTGTATGGGTCTGAAGCCGATATCCTTTCAGCGGCACTCAACCGCCAGGTTCCTCAGCCCGTGATGGACGATGAAGCAGTGCAAAGCTTAAAGAATGGCGTAGGCTATCTCGTTGATTTGGGCTATCTAACCCCTGAACAAACGGATCTGATCGATGACGTCTTTGATGGGTCGATTCAGGAGAAATCCTTACAGACTACTTAACCGATCGCTTCATAGACTGCTTCATAGATCTCCTAGTTGTCTCCATCATCGCACTTGATGCCCCAGCTCAGAACTAATGAATAATGAGTATGATCAAGGCCAAAACGGCTTCGTCTTCTTCATTGCGTGCCTCTCCTGCGCGATCGCTTTCGTCTCCCCAACTCGTTCGAACCTTTATTCCGGTTCTATCATTTTTAGTCAGTTGGGTCATTTTGGCCGCACTATGGGAGATTGGATCCGCGACCGGATTTCTAAATGCAGATATCTTACCTCCTCCCAGCGTCGTGATTCCGTATGTGCTGCAAGGGCCTGGCGCTGCTGGAATTGGCCCTCAACAAGTCAGTTACGGAGAAGCAGTTGTTAAAACCTTGCTGCGGGTGTCTATTGGCTTAAGCTTGGGGTTGACGGCGGCGTTACCTCTGGGAACACTGCTAGCCGTCGTGCCCATTTTGCGGCAGTTTGTCATGCCGATGGTACAAACCATCGCGCCGATCGCCCCTGTCGCCTGGGTTCCTGTCTCGATCGCACTAGTGGGCACGGGGGATCAAGCGGCTATCTTTGTGGTATTCATGGGAGTCTTTGCGGTCATGACATTGGCAACGGCAGCGGCGATCGCCAATGTTCCAAGAGAGTTGATTAAAACGGCGCGTAGTTTGGGTGCCGAACGAAGTTTCTTATGGGTATGGGTGGTGTTGCCCGCTGCCGCTCCGGGATTGCTCACCATTGTGCGCGTCAATTTCTTTGCCGCCTGGATGGCAGTCTTGGCAGGGGAAATGGCAGGCATCAACTCGGGGTTGGGCGCATTGATTGTGATAGGGCAGCAGCAGTTTAATATGAAACTCGTGATGACGGGCGTGATTACTATCGGCATCTTGGGGTTTGCGATCGATCGTCTACTATTGTTAGTCCAGAAACGGCTGCTTTGGTGGGAAGCGCAGCAGGATGCGTTAGGAGGTCGCCGTGGCTGACGTGTGTTTTCAAGACATCTCAAAGCGATATGGCGGAGCGCCTGCGGTGCTTGATGTTGATCTAACAATTCCATCAGGGACGTTTACCGCCATGATCGGGCCATCTGGGTGTGGCAAATCAACCGTACTTGAGATCGCCGCCGGTTTGATTCAACCCACAACGGGGCATGTTACCTTAGCAGGAAAGCATGTCAC
>DBGGTD010000437.1:0-6427 GCA_051162585.1 Elainellaceae cyanobacterium | reverse complement strand
ACCTTAAACCGTGTGGGGTCCTCTCCTCCTTCTCCCGAATTAGACTTGCCTCCAATGCGATTCATGGCAACTGCCAACGTCTCATGCGCCTCACGTGAAAGGGCCCCTAATGACATTCCCCCAGTGCAAAACCGCATAACAATCTCTTCAACAGGCTCGACCTCATCAATAGAAATCGATGGGCGATCGCTCTGAAAATCTAGCAAATCCCGTAAAGCAGCAGCCAGACGACCTTCTAGATGCGTCTGATAGACCTGATAATGGTCATAGTTTTGGTCAGTAACGGCCTTGTGCAGAGCTTTTGCCATCTCCGGGCTATTCATGTGATATTCACCGCCCGGTCGATATTGAATAAATCCAAAGTTTTCTAGCTTTTTGGTTGTAAGCTCTGGGAAGGCTCTTTGATGGAATGCCATCACCTCTTGAGCGAGCTCGGCAATCGTCAAGCCACCCACTCGAGATGTGGTGCCTGCAAACGCGAGGTTTAACAGATCAGACCCAATGCCAATGGCTTCAAAGATTTGAGCCCCGTGATAGCTTGACAACAGAGAAATGCCCATCTTAGACAAAATTTTGAGCAAACCTGCTTCTGTAGCATGGCGATAATTCTCCTGAGCGCCTTCGATCGTCATAGACGGAATTCGCTCTTTCTGCATTAATGTCTGAGTCTTCGAACTTGACCACCACTGGCGCACCGTTTCCCAGGTTAAGTATGGACAAACAGCGCTTGCTCCATATCCAATCAAAGCAGCAAAATGATGCGTGCTCCAGCACTGAGCTGTGTCAATCACAATGGATGCTTTCATCCGCAACCCGTGTCGAATGAGGTGATGATGAACCGCACCCACAGCAAGCATCGGAGGAATATAGGTATCATTTTCATTCAAACCTTGCTCACGCCCCTGGAGCGAGAGGCGATCGCTCAAAATCAAAATCTTCTTGCCTGATCGAACCGCTGCCGCTGCCTTCTCACAAAGGGTATTGACACTTTGCTGTAAGGTGTTTGGACCTCCGGCAATCTGAAATTGAGTTGACAGCGCTTCAACTTCAAATCCGGAATTTTGGATCCCTGAGAGCTCACGCTCATTTAACACAGGGGTCTTCAGCTTAAGCAGGCGAGAATATTCGGGGCGTTCATCCAGCAGATTACCGCGTTCACCTAATTGCATTGAAAGAGACATGACCAAGCTTTCTCGAAGCGGGTCAATCGGGGGATTCGTCACTTGGGCGAACCGCTGTTTGAAATAGTCATACAGGAGTCTTGGTTTATCAGAGAGAATCGCGAGTGGAATATCATCTCCCATGCAGAAGGTCGGCTCCTTGCCTTGAGATGCCATCGCTTCGATGATCATTTCTACGTCTTCAGTGGTGTAGCCAAAAGCAGTTTGCTGACGCAACAAATCGTCAGCAGGCATCTGAGTAGCAGAGGTGAAAGCCTGTGACTCAAGATTAAAGCGGTTATCTTTTAGCCATTGACCATAGGGCTGAGATCTGGCAACTCGTTGCTTAATGTCCCAGTTTTTAAGAACCTCATGGGTTTCTAGGTCAACAGCGATCGCCTGTCCGGGGCCCAACCGCCCCTTTTCTATGATGTCTTCTTCAGCCAATCCAATTACACCGGCCTCAGACGAGACAACCACATAGCCGTCTCTGGTCAACGCATATCGAGCCGGACGCAGACCATTGCGATCAAGACACGCTCCCACTTTTTTGCCGTCGCTAAAAACTAGAAGCGCTGGGCCATCCCACGGTTCCTGAATTCCACTGTAATATTCATAGAAATCAACAATCTCAGGATGGTCAACCAAATCGGGCTGATTTTGGTATGCCTCTGGCACCATCATGGTTAGAACATCGAGAGGGCTCCGTCCTGAGTGAACCAACAGCTCAGCTACATTGTCTAGGGTAGCCGAGTCACTGTTGTCAGGATTGACAATTGGCTTGAGTATCTCAAGGCGATCGCCCCAGACTTGATGGTCGAGGTCTGCTTCTCGCGCCATCATCCAGTTAATATTTCCCAGCAGCGTGTTAATCTCTCCGTTATGTCCCAGCAAGCGCATCGGTTGTGCGAGAGGCCAGCGCGGCATGGTATTGGTGCTAAAGCGGCGATGATAGACCGCAAAGGGGCTCTCATAGAGAGGATTGGTCAAATCAGTATAAAACTCACCTAATACCGATGACCGCACCATTCCCTTATAGATGATCGTGCGAGACGAGAATGAACAGATGTAGAGATCTTCTAGTGCCTCAGCAACTTCATTCGACAAATCTGACGACAGCGCAGCCGCCACCGAGTGACCAATTTGGCGACGCAACAAATATAATTCGCGCTCTAACTCTTCACCCTCAAACACCGATTGCACAACCAGCTGCTCAATTCGAGGCTGATGTTCTAGTGCTTGCACGCCTAATATGTTTGGCTTCACTGGAACAGGCCGCCATCCAAGCAGCTTGAAACTCGATTCTCTAATAACCTCCTCAATGATCTGACGCGATAGAGACGCAGCTGATTCATGTTGAGGTAAGAAAACCATCCCAACCCCCATCTGCGCAGGCGATGGAGATTTTATTTCCTGGTCATTCAGCCATTCTTGCAACAGTGGCCAAGGAATCGCCGTCATTAGACCCGCACCATCTCCAGAATCCTGGTCAGCGCTACAGGCTCCTCTATGTTCTAGACACGTCAATGCAGAAAGAGCTTGAGTAATCAGGGTGTGACTAGCACGACCATACTGATCGGCCAAAAAGCCGACTCCGCAGGCATCACGTTCTTCGACTAGCCATCGTTGCCCTGCAAACCCTGCATTCAATCCCCGATTCTTAAACTGTTCCTGATTCACGTTCATATTGCCCATAAGACTATCTAGAATCGCCTATAACGCTGAAACTACTCCGACAAGTGATCTCAAGTGATCTGATAATTGGTTTTTGTTTTTGTTTTGGTTTTTGTTAATGAAGACATCGAAACAAAAGCACTATGCTCGTCAAAAAACTTAGGACGTCAGATCCTGCTCAAATGCGAAGCTCTAAAGCTAGATTAAGCAAAAACCCTATACGCTGATTTTCCCTTATTAGAGAGACTATTACACAGCGCTCTCAGGGACAACAGTAATCCTCTGATAAACGCTTACCTCAGGTATAAGACTGCAATGTCAGCCCCTCTCAGGTTGAACGCCTCTTGCCGAGCATCTATGATCCAACATCGAAGCCTTTTTCTAAACCCGAATCACTGTAAGATGAGCAAGAATACCGCTTGAGGGTAAGTTGCCGTTAGGCGACCCAAAGTCGGCAAAGTCACAATACAGAGTGTAGAAATCTTATAGAAAGTATTGTGATCTGACAATCCCTAAGACTTAACCAAGACGCTAGCCTCTCTGGACTAAAGCTCTTGCCAGCTGGAATTCTTAACGCTTAGACATGGATATTAACCCAGCCTAAGACACCTCATTACTCATCATGCTTTCTGAGTTCGCAGCACGATTGTTGGCTCACTTCTTTCATTATGAAGTTTAAACTTCAAATTGATGGGCGACTAGAAAAAAATTGCTCTCGTCAGGTCATTGTTTCTTGATAATCTCCTGAACAATGCAACAATTCCCATTAGAACTAACTAGGTAGAACCAATCAACCCCAAACGCCACTAAAAATTCCACGCATCCGGACTAGCCTTGACCATACTGGTAATACTCTTGGAGTTTCTCAATTCACTGGGGAGAATTAGGGTAGCTGTGGCTCAAATCCGAAAACGACAGTACTCTTCCAAGCGATTTCAATCGCAAAACCGCCCGATAGCTCAAATTGGACGAGTCAGGCGATTCCGGGCAGTTATTGCAGTTGTACTCCTATTAATCTCCTCCCTATATTTGATTTCGAGCCGAGGAGATGCCGAATCGCTTAACCACAAGATTTCTCCTATACTGAGTAGCGCGTCCTGGGTCTCTAATGGGGTTCAGGCATCCTCTTTGATGCCGTTTACTCACCAGGGCAATCAACTTTTTCTCAATGGTCGTGCGTTACCCGCGACCTGGAGTCAGCGATCGCAACGTGTTGGCATTTCAGATGCAAGTTTGATGAGTATTCTGGGTTTTGAATGCCTCAACACCGCAGATTCTTCTAAACAACCGATTCAATGGTTTTCTCAGGCAGATCGTGATGCGCCCGTTCTTTCGACGTGGATGGATCAGCAATATCGTTATCTAGACATCACCTCCTTTGCCCAACAAAACGGTTGGACTGTTGAACCAACTGGCACTGTTCTTCAGATTACGACTCCTCCGTCGAGGGTGTTGGGGATTAGGCAAGGTCAGCAAGATTGGGGCGATCGCATCGTTGTTGAGTTAGACCGTCCTACTCCCTGGCAAATTACCGAGCAAACTGAGCGGGCAACCATTACGATTGACGCATCTGTTGAGCCGTTGCTGTTGCGTAGACTTGAGTCAAGAACAGGGAGATTGCTTAGGTCAATAGCCGCTGAGTCGAGAGGAAATCAAACCCTAGTCCAGCTGGATATCCCACCCAATTTGCGAGCTCACGTTTGGACGCTGGCAAACCCCAATCGACTTGTCATAGATATTCGATCTGATCGCATCCCCGAGCGTGATATTCGTTGGTCGCCAGGAATCAGATGGAAGCAGCAAATGGTAAACGCTGGATCAAATTCAAATTATCCAGTGGTCTGGCTAGAAATCGATCCCCGGCAGCCAAATCTTACGCTCAAACCGATTTGGAGTAATCCTTCCGCTGCAATAGGTATTGCGCCTCTTTTAACAACGGCTCAACGCTGGCAGGTGGTTGCTGCCGTCAATGGGGGTTTTTTCAACCGCAATAATCAGCTTCCCCTAGGAGCGATTCGTCAAGATAACCGATGGATTTCGGGGCCTATCTTAAATCGAGGGGCGATCGCCTGGGATGATGCGGGCAATATTGCCATGGGGCGGCTCAGTATTCAAGAAACGATTCAGACTCCCACAGGAGCGCAATTTCCCGTCCTCCATCTCAATAGCGGCTATGTGCAAGCAGGAATCGCTCGTTACACATCAGATTGGGGATCGGCATACACAATGCTGACTGATCATGAGATAGTCGTCACCGTTGAAAATGAACGGGTTATTCGCCAGCAAGTTGGCTCTGTTGGAGGGCAGATGACCGTTCCGATTCCGGCCAACGGATACCTATTAGCACTGCGGTCTTACCGAACAGCGGCAAACGCAATTCCTATCGGAACGTCTCTTCAGCGAGAGACTCACGTTTTTCCATCAGACTTCGAACGCTATCCGCACGTTATCGGGGCGGGGCCGCTGCTGATTAAAAATCGTCAAATTGTGCTTAATCCACGCTCTGAACAGTTTTCTGAGGCGTTCATTCGTCAAAGAGCCCCTCGAAGCGCCATTGGCATCACGGATCAAAATACCCTGATTGTTGCTGCTGCTTATAATCGTCCGAACGGAACGGGACCTAGTTTGTCTGAAATGGCCCAAATTATGCAGCGTCTCAATGTTGTGGATGCACTCAATCTAGACGGAGGAAGTTCGACGACCCTTTATCTGGGAGGTCAAATTCTTAACCGTTCTCCACAAACGGCAGCTCGTGTGCACAATGGAATCGGCATTTTCATGCAGCCAAGCTTTTAGAAGCACTTGTGAAAGATTAAATATCTACTCTTGCGCGCGTATACGCTCACTCAACTGCGCGTTGAAGCTTCTATAAAGCCCCAGTCGGATTGAGTGAAGACTTAGCACAAATTCAATGAATCTCGGAGAATACGGGTGACATTCCCCAGAGAGAATCTGTTATGTTTGGCTTCAGTTATGAAACAATTGTGCATGTTTCTACGGCTTTAGCTATTTCGCCTAATCGCTCTTTTATGCTTTTGCATGAAAGTCATCTTGAGCAACCTCGCTGATTCTCTTGGAACTTAATTCGTAGGGTTCAATTCGTAAAGTTCTATATCTACTTACCAAGCATTCGATTTATAGTTTTATCCAAGGAGAGAGTATTGTGGTTCAGACCAAAGAAGTTACACAATCGCCTGCATTGCCATTATCCGCTGGTGCTCCGAAAGGGGTTGCGGCTACAGAACTCCGCCCTTGGGGATCTTTTACAGTTCTCGAAGAAGGGCGTGGCTATAAAATAAAGCGTATTGAGGTAAAGCCAGGTCATCGCTTAAGCCTGCAAATGCATCATCACCGGAGTGAGCACTGGATTGTTGTTTCTGGAACAGCAAAGGTTAACTGTGATGAAAAAGAAACTCTATTATTCAGTAATCAATCTACCTATGTGCCCCCTTGCACGAGCCATCGACTAGAAAATCCTGGTGTGATCCCGCTCATTTTGATTGAAGTTCAAAATGGTGAATATCTTGGAGAAGATGATATTGTTCGCTTTCAAGATGATTATGCTCGTGCGAATGGTAAGTGAGTTTATCAAG
>DBGGTD010000436.1:0-3130 GCA_051162585.1 Elainellaceae cyanobacterium | reverse complement strand
AGCCAAAAGAGAGGCCATTTGCCTGCAGTTGGCAACAGGCGATCGAACCAGTTAGGTAAGTTTAATAGCCAACGGGCAAGCCCGGGCTGACCGTCGGGGCGAGGGCTTGACCGACGAGGGCGTAGCTGCTGAGATGAACTGGTCATTAGGCTCCCTCCGACTTGCTAATGCGGTTTAGGTAGAGTTGGGAGATGCTGTAGAGCAACAGGGCAAGAATCACGATGCCCGTCGGCAGCATAAACCAATAATCTTGGAAGAATAGGGAAATGCGGCTGAGAGAATCGAGTCGCTCGATACGTCGCTGTTGGGCTTCTTGCAGCACCGTTAACGAATATCCGCGAGAGTCGTATGGAGACGGATCATCGTTATTGCTGCTGATGAGAATGGTGTCTCCCCGAAGCTGAGCAAACAGCGCGTCATCTTGAAACAGGCGTTGCACGTCGGCGAGTCCCTGATCGGTTTGGGCCGTCAGCGCCAAAATAATGCGATCGCGGTTTTGAGGCGACAGCACGCTTCTCACCACCCCTTCTGTATCGGGAAGCGCATGCACTTGGCTTCCCTTCCAAATGCGGGTAAACCCATCTTGAAGGCTAAAGTTCTCAGTCTGAAGCACATTCTGCAACGGGAAGCGATCGCGCCGACCAATCGCCACCAGATGCCGTTCTTCTCGAACCTCACCCGGCACTGCCCCAGAGCGATAGACATTGAGCTTTACCGAGTCGGCTTTGCTGACCTGTCCAAGACGCTGAGTGAGGGCTAATAAGGTCTCAATATCAGCGTCGGTTGGGGCATCTGGCATAACCACGCCTGCGGTGGATAGATCTTGGGGTGCAGTCAACGGATATCCTGTCTTTAGCAACTCCAGATCGGGCAGCGTAACGACAGTGCCCCGCTTCAGGTCAAAGCTGGTATCGCCATAGACCCGTCCCCAGAGCTGTTCATCGGTAGTTAAGCCACAAAATTCTGACTCTCGCGGGTTGAGAATAAACTGAATACTCAAGATCGAATCGGGTTTGATCAAGTTTTCGGGCAAATTGACCTTAAACGTTTTCTTGGCATCCGCGTTGCGGTTTGAGAGCCGCTTTGAGCCAATAGCGACGTTGTCAATCAACACCTCAACCGTGGAGGTTCGTGGATTCACCTGCGGGCTGTGGCTATAGTGCAGCGTCATGGTGCTGCCTCGCGAGAAGCGGTCATCGGGCAGGGCACGGAAATTGGCCCGGACAGGTGGCGCTTCTGCTCCGTGGACGGTGACTTCCCGGAAGGGTTGCCCGCCTGGCACGGTCAGATCGTCAAGCTGAAACGAGTTTGCCGTCGGCAAATAGCCGGGCCAATCGCGAGGATCGGGCGACGGCACATCCGACACGCGATCGATGATGGCGGCCTGACCCGCAACGATGTCGCGATCGCTCGGTTGCACCAGATCTTGAGTGGCCTTGGCGACCCCTAACGGCGCATTGCCGCTGATCACCAACACGGGCACGCTCCCGTCTTGCACCGTCGTCAGCATGAGCACACCCACCTCGCCCGGTAGCGGCTGATCATCGCCATCGAGAATCTGACCATTTTCGACCGCAAACGGTAGCTCAAGCTCGCTGAGCAGAGGTTGCTCTCTAGGAGTGCCAATGATGATTAGGCGATCGCCCCACGACAGGTCATCAATATCTTCAACGACCTGAGTTTCGAGCGTCTGAAATTCGGTCACTCGACCGATAGAGGTTTGAAACCGTGCTAGAGACGTGAGCCACTCTTCGCTAGAGCTATTGGGGCTTAGATAGGCGAGGCGATTGGGATCGAGGCTGAGGGCGTCGATGAATGGATAGGGATAGAGGCTAAGGTCGAGCGCGATCGGCTGGGGCTGAAACTCAAACACAATTTTGGAATCCGGGAGAATCTCAGTCCACAGGGACGGATCAGACGGATTGGTGCAAGTTTCGGAGGTGTGCTGCTCAGCCACCATCGAAAGCTCGTTATAGTCTTGAATCAAGCTGACCGGAATATCAAACACCGCCTCACCAATTTCTGATACGGGGCGATCGAGCGAAATGCTGCCAACGCTGGTGTTATTGAGCCGTAATGTCAAGAACGAGCGTTGAGACAGCAAGGAGGGAGAATGCTGATATCGAAGGAGTGCTTTTGCGGATGCAACCTTCCACTCGCGTGGACGAGTAAATCCTACCCGTGATTCTGGATAGACGCCTTCCATGCGCAGGCGATTGCCGACGACCGGGCTGCGATTAAACTCTAGGATGTACTCGTAGGTCGGGAGAGAGTCGTCAATCGTTGACTCAGTGCTTTCATTGTCTGCGTCTGCAGTCGTATCTGGATCAGAGTCTGCATCTGATCCAGACTCTGACGCGGGCGTATTGTCTGGACTTGGAGACGGAGAGGTCGCCGGGGGTGACGTAGGAGCCGTGCGCGATCGCGGTGCCGGACTCGGACTCGGACGATACACGGGCGGCGGTGACGACGGTCGCGGCAAGGTAAATTCTCGAATCAGCTCATTTTCTTCTTGTCGGAGGCTGTCATCGCTCTGAGCCAATCCCTGAGTGGGTACGAGGCTGAGCGTCATTCCGACACACACGCACAGTAATAAAATCAAGCTATAGCGTCGCCAAGCGTTAAACCGACGAAGGCGTTGGTGATGCCGCTGGCGTGATGAAGGCCCGGAGTTAGCACGACCGGATAGCGTTGAAAGCCAATGACGCAAAAGACGAATCATAGACTGTTTTATAAGGGTTCTCAAATCGGGAATAAAAGAAGGACGTTATGGACTGAGCCAGGTCGATGCAACCCGGTTTGGAGAATAAATTCCAAACCAGCTCAAGTTATGGGTGTAGTAAGCAGAATCGTTGTCCCAAAAGCCGTCGCGATAGGTCGGTAGAAGCTTCTGACTGCGAATTTGATCGGCGATCGCCGGATCAGTTACCCTGAATGCGGCGTAGAGCATTCCGTATTGTGCGGTCGATTCATACTCGACAAGCGGATTGCCTTGGAGGTCAAGGCGGGCTGGAATCATTTGCTGCGATCGCCATTCGGTTTCAAGAAAGTCGAGGTGCGATCGCAGATAATCGACGGCGCGAGGCTCGTCAAACCAGACCGCATCTAAGGCAACTCGCCACCAGACCCG
>DBGGTD010000435.1:0-2214 GCA_051162585.1 Elainellaceae cyanobacterium | reverse complement strand
ACATCCAAGCCGAAAAATTTGAAAACCGTGCGCCATGAAAGTACATGCCGCTCAGCCAGATAAAGATAATAGCGAGATGCCCAAAGTGAGCAGAAAAGATTTTACGGGAAATATCCTGTAAATCACTGGTATGACTGTCAAAATCATGAGCATCGGCATGGAGATTCCAAATCCACGTCGTGGTTTTAGGACCTCGCGATAGGTTGCGATCAAAATGTCCCGGTTTTGTCAATGGCTCAAATGAGGTTGGGACAGGGTTTTGATCGACAACAACCCTAACCCGTTGCCTCTGCTCCGGAGGATTAGTTGTCATTGAAACACTCCTTTTCTCTAGTGAAAGTCTGTTCTCTGTGATTCTCGAATCCAAAACTCGTCATCTAAAACAGCAGGAATGCGATCGCCCGTTTCTTTGATCGTTGTGACACCCACATTGACCTGGTTGATAAACTCGGCCCAGGTTGGAATTTGGCGCCCCTGGCTGTAGATTGCTGTCGTTTGATTAAACGTGAGCTGTTCAAAATTAAACGCCGCAATGTCAACGCCTAGCGCCGCAGACCAAATACCTGCAACTGGAAACGCCGCTAAGAAAAAGTGGAGCGATCGCGAATTTGGAAAGCTGGCTCCTTTCCACAACAGTCGCTGTTGATAGGTCTGAGCATGGCGAAAACTATAAGTTGCTTTCGTTTGACCAAATACATAGCCCGCATTAACCGATTCACGATCATTTGAGGCACGAGTCACCGTAGAGGTCACAAGCGAGCCGTGTGCTGCACACAGAAAGGCACCTCCCAGGACGCCAATCACGCCGAGTTGATGAAATGGACTCATCAAAATATTATGCTCGGCCTGAAAGTGAATCATAAAGTTAAACGTTCCAGAGATGCCGAGGGGGAGTCCTGAGGCAAAACTACCTTGACCTACGGGATAAATCAGCAGTACCGAGACTGCCGCTGCGACTGGCGCAGTGAACGCGAGTGAAATCCAAGGTCGCATCCCTAGGCGATAGCTCAGTTCCCACTCTCGATCCTGATAGCAAATGATCCCGATAATGAAATGCAGCACAATCAGTTGATAGGGCCCCCCGTTGGTCAGCCACTCCGTCAATGATGCGGCATCCCAAAGCGGATAAAAGTGCAGCCCAATGGCAGCGGATGTGGGTATGACGGCTGCTGTCATCAAGTTATTTCCATCAAACAGTGCGCCCGATACCAACGCGCCCGTTCCCTCCATATCAACGGGTGGCGCTGCGAGAAATGCACAGACAAAGACAATCGCCGCCGTGGATAGAGTGGGAATCATAATTACCCCAAACCAGCCAATATAAATGCGGTTATCGGTACTTGTGACCCACCGACAAAACCGTTCCCACGGGTGAATTTGTTCACGATGTTTGATTGTCTCTATAGATTCAAGTTGGTGAGGGCGACGATTTGCGATCGCTCTACCAAACTGAGTGATCATGATAGAAAAAGCTCCTCTTTGAAATCCACTGAAACACGTCTGTCATAATGGGTTAACCCCTTGCGGCAGAGCAATTTGTGCATGAGAAGTAATTCTCGCGCAACGTGAGGAAAGAAACGAAGAAACTATTAAAGTTAACTAGTGTTAGTTCATAAATTCTGATGACTAGTTATGTTGTGAAAAGAATAGGAAAGAAAAAGGAAGAACTTAGGAAGACGAGGGGAGTCTTCAAGAAAAGTTACATCGTGTTTTCGGTGAAACCTGGGGTCTAGGCTTTGGGAAGTAAGTTAGGCGTTGCTGATCAGCAACGCCCTCTGCTCCGCTAAGGGATTCGCGTGTAAATAGTCGACCACTAACAATGGCTCTGTACGGGCAAACGCCGTTTGCCCCTACCCAACTGCTGGGACATTAATTAAACGCTAATCCCTAACAATTTTGGAGGCATAGACATTGAATGGGTTCCACCTACGGACGTGTAACAAGCTTGAGTTGGAGATTTGTAGATTGGTCGAACAACGTGTCCTTGCAGGCTTTACCAACGCGTCAACGTTCTCGTTTGGGAACCCCACAGTTTGTCCCACCCCTAAAAATGGAGAGCATCGGATTGAAAGTTCCCCCATGTGCGGATTTACGGGGCAAATGCGTAAATCCTGCTATTACATAAAACGAGATGTTTCTCACATGAAACAAGAATAGTCGCGTAGGGAATCAGAAACGTCTTCCATAAAACGAGATGTTCCTCACATGAAATGA
>DBGGTD010000434.1:0-5172 GCA_051162585.1 Elainellaceae cyanobacterium | reverse complement strand
TTCTTGCGCCGCAGCGCTTCTTAAACGCTCAATATCACGTTGAGCCTTCTCTAAAATCACGTCTCTTGCTGCCTTGGCATTCTCCTCGGCATTTGACTTGATATGAGCTGCTTCAGTTTGAGCCTGAGCTAATAGCTGCTGTTTTTCTGCTAATGCTGCCGACGCTTTCCGCTTACGCTCCTCGGCTTCACTAATTGCTGATTCAATCTCTGCCCGGCGATCGCTGAGAGTCTTTCCCAGAAACTTGCGCCCAAAAACAATCAGGACAGCAATGATGATCACAAGATTGATAATGTTTGTGTCTAACAGATCTAGATTTAGACCAAACCCATGCTCTTCAATACCTTCTGAAACAGAAGCTAGTAATACCTCTACAGTCCCCATAATGCTTAAGCCCGTCTGATTAGTCTCCAGTATTTCAATCGATCAATGAGCCACTACTTGGCTAGCCAATCTTTCTTAGCCGACCAGTTGAGACCCCAAAAGCTTATCCAAAATTTGTCGGCTGAGTGAATCAACTTGCTGCTCGAGAGAACTCATCGCGTCCTGCTTCTGTTGCTCAAGTTCCTGCTGCACCTGCTCTCGTTGAGCTTGAGCCTCTTTCTGAACATCAGCAATCTGTTGAGCAGCAATCTTCTGTGCGTCAGCCTGGGCAGAGGCGATGATCTCTTGCGCCTCTCGGCGGGTTGATGCTAAATCTTGCTCATATTGTTCGGCCAAACGCTTCGTCTTTTCTAGACGCTCTTCCGCATCTGCAATATTAGTGCGAATGTAGCCATCGCGCTCGTCAATGGACTTGCTAAGAGGTTTATAGAAAATCACGTTTAAAACAGCAACCAATAAAAGGAATTGAATCGCTATCAAGGGTAAGGTGGCGTTGATATCAAACAACCCCCCACCAACGTCAATTTCGTCAGCAACCTCAGCGCCAGCTTCAACGGCCAGCAAAAGTATTGAGTGAATCATATCGCGTCGCCTATGCCTTCAAGCGGGCTTACATAACCTAAATTCTGGTGAACACTACCCCATCCCATCGAAAATCGAGCAGGCAGAGGATTTATAACCCCTGCCCAAACTGCTCAAAACGCCTTATGCAAATGGATTTGCGAATAAAAGCACTAGAGATACAACTAGTCCATAGATGGTCAAAGCTTCCATAAATGCCAAGCTGAGAAGCAGAGTACCGCGAATCTTGCCTTCTGCTTCCGGCTGACGAGCAATCCCTTCGACTGCCTGACCTGCAGCATTACCCTGACCGATGCCAGGACCAATCGCAGCCAAACCAACAGCTAGAGCCGCAGCAATTACAGAAGCAGCAGAAATGAGTGGATCCATAATGTTCTCTTACCTCAGACAAAACTAAATGAACGTCAACTTAACACCCTTATTAACCGCGATTGACACGCTTAATAAGATTTCACTTGGACTGCAAAGCTCGACTTAGCGAACCATGCAACCAAACCTTGTTATACATAATCCAGACATAATCGCATAGGGTTGTATCTGGCATGTGAGAAGACACGTCAATGCTCCTCGTGTTCTTCACCGTGATCTTCCATCGCTTCTCCGATGTACGCAGCCGCCAAGGTGGCGAAAATTAGAGCCTGAATCGCGCTAGTAAACAGACCTAGAGCCATTAGAGGCAGGGGGACAAACAACGGAACCAGGAAGACTAACACCGCAACTACCAACTCGTCTGCCAAGATATTTCCAAACAGTCGAAAGCTCAAGGAAAGGGGCTTCGTAAAGTCTTCGATGATCTTAAATGGCAGCATGAAGGGAACTGGATGGACATAATTGCCAAAATATCCCAACCCTTTTTTGTTAAAACCAGCGTAGAAATACGCCAAGGAGGTTAGTAGTGCTAGCGCAACGGTCGTATTAATGTCATTTGTTGGAGCTGCCAACTCTCCCTCTGGAAGCTCGATGAGCTTCAGCGGAACTAATGCACCTGTCCAATTACACACGAAAATGAACAAAAATAGTGTGCCAACAAACGGCACCCAGGGACGATACTCCTTCTCGCCGATCTGGTTTTTTGCCAAATCTCGAATGAACTCTAGTGCATACTCCATCAGGTTCTGAAAGCCGGATGGAACCATCTCGACTTTCCGAGTTGCCAAGATTGAAACTGTAATTAGAATGGCAATTACAATCCAAGATGCTAAGAACACCTGACCATGAAGCCTAAGGTTGCCAATCTGCCAATAGAGATGACTTCCGACTTCTAATTCGGCAAGAGGACACAAGTTGAAAGCATTCAAAGAGTTCAGCATTTCCATTCGTATGGTTTCCCTAGCGAAGCTTCAGGAGAATCAAAAACCTGACTAGTTTAAATCAGGAATGAGCGCTGTTCGCAGAACATAGATCATGAGAGCAGCTTTATAGGTTAGAAACCCCAAAAAAATAGGTAGTATCTCAAGCTGATTCAGCCGAGATGCTACGACAACCAACCCAACGATCAATGCAAGTCGAGCGCTCCCCACCTGACTCCGTTGTCTGCCAAGCTGCTCAACATTCTTGGCTAACAACCTCAAGTAAACCACACCTGTGCACGCTCCGATCACATAGTTGAGGGCGGTATTTAAGGAGTAAACAGCCCATACAGAGATGAAGATTATCCCCGCTAAAGCGAACGTTACGATCAGCAATTCTCGCTGTAGACGAAAATATTCTTGCATCGATGCATCTGGGTCTGGCGAAATTTTAGTCTGATCGGTCTGACCAGAGGTTTCGTCAGGAGAGGCTGCGGATGATGGTGTTTCAAGAGAATGGTCGGGCGAATTCACAAACTTAAAACCAGTCAAAAATCACTGCTTGACCTACTTAAGAGGTCACTGCGAACCACAGGTGATCATATCACGCGAGGGTAACAATACTTAAAGTTAAATAAAACCTATGTCGGTGCTTCATGACCGGATGAAGATCACGTCAGCGATCGCCCTGATTGCCGTGACCCTGTTTCCAGATATTCTACCGAATCTTCACCGATATACAGTCGCTCGGTGGATGAGTCGTATCCTCTAGGACGGGGTCATCATAATCAGATGTCGATCAAGAAGCGATCGCACCCCGTTGAGTGCTAATGGAACGTTAGCCAAAATATCAGCGACGGTGCGGTGATCGGACTGATCACAGGCTTGGAGAAACTGATATTCGTCACTGCTTAGATTAACAATTTGATAATCATAATTAAACAGCGTTTGACTGGGCCATCCATCCATACAGGGATTCAGCTCTGGAATTGCGCTGAGTAATGCTTCATCTGATGATGACCAATCGGCGTGGGGCAATGGAGGACGGGCCAGGAAAAGTTCGTAATGGGAGATGTCAGGATCGAGCAACTCAATCAACCGATAGCGTTGGCGATCGCTCAGGTGATTGGCTCGTTCCATGAGATCAGGAGCCTTGCCCAATAGACGCTCTAACGACCAGTAGTGAGGATTAGAAAAACCCACGAAATCTAGCCCAGAGGCATCGATTAGCTCAAATAATGACTCGATACTGTAATCCACTTCTTGCGGATGCACGTACATATCTGCGAAATTTTCATCGCGCTGATTTTCTAGCGACCACCTTTCTTGTTCTCGCTTCACCAGCCGATTCGTTTCTGGGAGTGTCGAAAAAATCTGGCGTCCCACCCGCACACCGTCTTGATAATCACCGCGGCGATCGCCTTGCAGCAGGGCGATCGCCTGCTGCATCAGTCGAATTTCCCACCGTCCCAACTCAGCGTAGACAAAAATGTGCATCAGCCCGCCGGGTGCCAACTTGGGCGCAAGTGCCTGAATACCGCGAATTGGATCGGGCAGGTGGTGCAACACGCCGACGCAGTTAATCAGTTGGAACTCCCCCGATAGCTGGTCTGCATCGTAGAGACTGAGATGATGAAACTCGACCCGAGTTGCCCCCGAGGCTTGACATCGCGATCGCGCCACGTCTAACGCGCCCGCACTTAGATCAAACCCGACGACGTGAGCCTGCGGGTTGAGATGAACCAAGTATTCTGTACCCACACCAGTCCCGCATCCCGCATCCAGAATGCGAATGTCTTGGCGGGCTGGTTTTTGCCCAGTGCAGAAGCTATAGGCTGCCAGCCAATTCCATCGCCAGTTGTAGCCGGGAGGCGGCTCGTCTAATAAAGGTTCTGGCGGAAATGGATAAGTGTTATAAAGACTGGCAACCGCCGCACTAATCGATTCAGAGTCTGACATAAAAACTATGGCGATCAGGATGGCGATCGCAGCATGGGTAAATGGGTCGATTATTCATTATGCAAGATGATGCAGTATCACGTGAACTAGAGCCCCGATCATCGCCATAACGAATGCTAAAAGCTAATAGGCAATCCGAACCTGCAAAATTTTTTTCTAACTAGCAAATTCTTAGCTTTCTCTCATGGCATTTTCTAGGTACTCTCAGGAGCAATTCAGCGTAAAAAGACATCTTAGCTAAAGACACTTTTATTGATTTAGGGTTGTGCTGATTACGTTGTGTAAAGTTTTATGGAGAATAGCGTTATGAACCGATGGTTGATTGGCTTGTCTATAATCGCTGGCGTGGCGATCGCGGCCTGTGGCGAAAATCCTTCTGCGGTGTCCGAACTATCTGAGCCGATTCCCGACCCGACAACTGGCGAAACCGCAGCACCGTCCAGTGACGCTTCCGCCGATACGGCATCGGCAGATACCAGCCCGTCTTCAGACCAGGCTTCAGAACCATCATCAGAAGCATTCCAAACCCTTCCAATGGGCAGCTTTGTATCAGGAGAACACCCCACCCAAGGCGCTGTTAGCATCATCGAAGAAAATGGGCAGCGCTATGTCGAATTTGCCAACGACTTCCAAACCGATAGCGGACCTGATTTATTCGTCATCCTGCACCAGTCAGATGATGTGATTGGCTCGACGCCTCCCCCGGCTCATCCCATCGAAGAAGGAGACTATGTAACGCTTGCCCCCCTCCAAACCGTCAGCGGCAGCCAACGATATCTCATCCCTGAAACTGTCAACTTAGAGGATTACCAATCCGTTGCAATTTGGTGCCAACAGTTTAATGCAACGTTTGGAGCAGCCTCACTTGATAGCTAGGAATAAGAGCTAGAGACAAAAATGACATTGCCGTAACGAGTTCTGGCGCAGAAAGCGATTCCTAAAGTAACAAAACTTATAC
>DBGGTD010000433.1:0-2134 GCA_051162585.1 Elainellaceae cyanobacterium | reverse complement strand
GCCCAACTATTAGAACAACTCGACGAGGTGTTTCAAAGGCTTACGATAAAGCAATGGCGACAGATGTGGTGTAGGTTGTCTGCTTCAGACCACATCAAGATTCTGTCTATTCTACTATCGACGCTACCGATAGGGCCTCTCAGGTCTGCTGTACAGGCGTTTATTTAACACACCCATCCGGCGGCCTGCTCGATAGGATCAAATCGTTTTGGGAATGCTAGGTAATAAAGCGCTAGAAAGCGTTAGTGACATGCTAGTGCCGCTATGTTAACCCCAAATTATCACCGTCGACGATGAGAGCATCCTTCCACCCAAACGAAGACGAACGGATTGCGAAGTTACTTAGTTACCACATCTTAGATACAGAACGTGAACTGGTCTACGATGACTTAACATCTTTGGCGTCGCGAATTTGTAACACTCCGATTTCTTTGGTGAGCTTGGTTGACAATCAACGTCAATGGAACAAGTCAAACGTCGGGTTAGACGCGACCGAAATGAGTCGTGACATCGCATTCTGCGCTCACGCCATCTTAGATAAACATGTTTTAATCATTCCTGATACAACCCAAGATTCTCGGTTTGCAGACAATCCCCTGGTGACAGGAGCACCTCATATCCGGTTTTATGCTGGAGCGCCCCTCATCACCCCAGATGGGTTTACCTTGGGTACTCTTTGCGTAATTGATATTGTTCCGCGAAATTTGACATCTGAGCAGATTCATACGCTGCAGGTATTGAGTCGACAGGTGGTGAGTCAACTTGAGCTCAGGCTAAGTTTAAACACTCTGTCCCATAAGATGGCAGAGCTGGTCCGTGTCAATGATGAACTACGCCAGAGCGAAGCAAAGAATCGTGCTATTCTCAGCGCGATTCCAGATCTGATCATGTTGATTCACGCTGATGGTACGTTTCTAGATGTCATTCAATCGGATCATTTGTTTGATCTCATTCCAGAGACCTGTAATCGTATCGGACAAAACATCTATGAGGTGTTACCCCGCTCTATTGCTGACTTAGAGATGCAAGCAATTCATCGGGCGTTGTCAACTCAGTCAATTCAGATTTACGAGCAGGGGGTTTGGGTAAACGAGCAATTGCAACACGAAGAAGTGCGAGTTGTCCCTTATGACACCGACATCGCGTTACTCACGATTTGCAATATTAGCGATCGCAAGCAGTTTGAGCTGGAACTTAGGCAAGCTAAAGAAGCTGCGGAAGCGGCAAATCGGGCGAAAAGTGAGTTTTTGGCAAATATGAGTCATGAACTGCGGACTCCTCTAAATGCGGTTTTGGGGTTCTCGCAAGTGATGAACATGGATTCAACAATTTCCCCCAATCATGCAGAGTGTTTGAAAATTATCCTCGATAGTGGCAACCATTTGCTTACGCTGATTAATAGCGTCCTCGATCTTTCAAAAATCGAGGCTGGGCGTATGTCTCTGGTCTATAAGAAGTTTGATTTAGTTGAATTATTAACTGCTGTTCATGGAATGCTATATCAGCAGGCGATCGCCAAAATGCTGCATTTCGATATTAATCTCGCCCCCGATCTGCCTCGTACCATTTACGGTGATCAGCAGAAGCTCCGCCAAGTCTTGATCAACCTAATTGGCAACAGCATCAAATTTACCCACGATGGCGGAGTGACTATTAAGGTTTCGGTCATAAGTGACCCGCCTCATCAGTCAACCCTGTCTATTGCAAAATTGCCTCACGATAACCGAGAGCTAGCGCTACACGCCGACGATACGAAGGTAGTAACGCTATGTTTTGAGATTGAAGATACTGGCATCGGCATTGCTGTTTCTGATCAAACTCGCATTTTCGAAGCATTTGAACAAACAGAACAGTCGAAAAGTGCCCCCAATGGCACGGGATTAGGATTAACTCTCAGCCAGAGAATGGTTCAGCTGATGAACGGGAGTATTTCTCTTGAAAGCGAGGTCGATAACGGGACAACCTTCACACTCCACATTCCGGTTGAGGTTGCCACTACAAATCAACCCACGCTCTCGAAACCTGACCATATTAAGCTAGCCCCTGACCAATCCCCCTGTCGAATCTTGGTGGTGGATGATCAGCTCGAAAATCGTAAAATTCTCGTCAATCTGTTAACAAAGGTTGGATTTGA
>DBGGTD010000432.1:0-5444 GCA_051162585.1 Elainellaceae cyanobacterium | reverse complement strand
GGCTTGCCTGAGGCATCTCGTAGCGGACGATGATAAAAATCAACTTGCCATATCGTCATTCTGACTCGTCTCCTCTGCTCTCTGCCCTCTGCCTTCCGCCTTCTGCCTATAATCACGTCTCCCAAAATCTCATTCAGCAGCGTCTGGCTACTCTAAGATAAGCTGGGAAAGATAGGCTCATACCCTCGGTATGCTACGACGACTTTCTAAAACATTGATTTGGGTTGCCATTCTGACTGCATTCCTAATCGGATTGGGAGTCAACGGGCAGCATATAGCTATGGCCCAAGACACAGGGCTTTCATTCCGTATTTCTCGCCTAGAATCTGAGAATACTCGCCTCCGCGCCAGAATTAATCAGCTTGAAACGCAAGTCAGCCGCATCAGCCGTTCGTCAGGGGTGACGTTACCTGCTCCAGTGTCTCCTCCCGCAACTGGCCTTGATGACCCAGCGATCGCCTCTGATCCAATGTTCGATCGCCTTGCCACCCTGGTCATCGAAACTCGACAAGATGTATTTGCCCTACAAGATCGCCTTGCAGACTTAGAACAGCAGCTATCGTCTCAGTTCAACCTAGATCTTGAGAGCAGAGGAGACGAGTCAGAATGACGATATGGCAAGTTGATTTTTATCATCGTCCGCTACGAGATGCCTCAGGCAAGCCTGTCTGGGAATTAGCTGTATGCAGCCTCGATCAAAATTTTAAGACTCATGCGTTTTGTGCCCAATCAGATGCCAACTCCGACTGGCTTGCCGAACAGTTTAAGGCGATCGCCGCAGCAACGCATCAACTCCCCGACCAAATTCAGGTGTTTCGTCCTCAAGCAGTTGGGCTAGTTGAAGCGGCCTGTAAACGTCTAGGCATTACTTTCACCCCAACTCGCAAGACTCCAGAGCTCAAAGATTATCTCAAAGAGCGCTTTAATCAGTATCAGCAACTCGACTATTACACCCATGAACCCTATGATCCGGTTCATTTAGAACAGCCCCCGCCCGCCCCGATCCCTGAGAATTTGTGGGGCGAGACGTGGCAATTTGCGGCGATCGCAGCGGCAGATCTCAACCCGTTTTTTCACGACTTCCCCATTCCCATTCGTGATATTCCTGACGGTTGGCGCCCGATTGATCTCAAGCTGCCTTCTACTGTTCCGGTTCCCGGAATCGTGATCACAGCAGGCCGACAATCCATGCGGCTTGCCCGCTGGATAGATGATGCGTGTCCTGTGGCTCTAGCGTATATTCCGGGTGATCCCAATGGCCTAATTCTCGAAGCAGGCTTAGTAGAACGCTGGATTTTAGTCACATTCAATGATCCAGATGTTCAGCAAGCCGCTCAGGTCTTCCAGAGTCGTCTTCAACAAACGGACGGGCTTCATTTCCTGCTTGTCCAGCCCGATGCGTCGGGAATAACCTACAGCGGATTTTGGTTGCTGAAATCACGCAAATAGTGCCATTCAAATTGGTTCTCAGTCAAATTTTAAACATAGCTATTTGTCGACTTAACCTTATCCGTTTAGACTCTCGATAGATCGGTTTATATCCCGTGCAGTTGCGTCAAGTATAGAAACGATAGCGGGGAGCGCTGCGCGTCTTCCACAACTCAAACACGCATTGCTTCGGGTCATTAACGTTTTAGGAGAATGTCCAAAATCAATGAGTAAGCTGCGAAACGTATTAATTGGAGCGGGGATTGCTGCTGTAGGGGCGATCGGAACCAAGAAAGCGGTTGATTATCTTCGCAACCGAGGCACTGAAGAAACACCCTCCAACAACGGCGAAGATCAAACCCCCGCCTCTGAAGACGAGCTAGCATATGTCAAAGTTGAGCCCAGTTCTGTACAAAATTTCCTTGACAGCAGTTTCGGTAAGCCGGGTCGGTATGTGCCCAATCGCCCGCCTAAAGTATTTGAGTATCTCGATAAAGACTACATGGTGATTTGGGCCCGAGATAACGAACAAAATAAAAATCAAATGCTAGCCTTCATCTATACGGATGAAGGTCGTGAGATGATCGCTAGCGTCGGTTACACCACCAACAAGACCGACTACAACGTTAATCTCGCTAACACTCCCCTTGCGGTCGAAGTCGAAGGAGAAAAAATCCGATCAGGCAAGGGCGAAACTAAGGGCACAAACGACGTAGATTTGGTGTTAGCTGAGTCGTAAATACGACAATGGCACACCCCCATTTAGAGGCATGAAAGATTTTCGTCTTCGATGCATACGCTAGTGTCTCTGAATGTGGACACGACTGCTATATAGTTTTTTCATAGAGTTTTACAGTGAATCTAGAAGTTAGCCATGGCAGGGCTTCGTAGATCAACGTCTACCACAGGAAAGGTCTACCGCTGGAAAGGGTTGATTTTTCTCTTCTTTTTGGGCCAAGTGTCGACGTAGACGTATCTATCAATATGCTGTTGATTCTCTGGCTTAGTGCCAGCGTGGCTGTCCATTTTGGAAAAGAGGAGTTTCTTTAGTTATGCCAATTATCGATATTATTGCAACCTGGATTGCAGCAACAATCAGCCTTATTATTGTGTCTAAGCTTCCCCTAGGCGTTGAGATTGACAGTTTAGGTAAGGCGGCAATTTCCGGCGCTGTGTTCGGTATTCTCAACGTTATCGGTCAGCAACTTGTTCCTGGTATTCCCATTACCTTAGGTCTGGTCTGGTTTGTAATTAATGTAATTATCTTCGGCTTGGCTGCAAAGCTTGTTGTTGGGTTTCGGTTGAAGTGGGGAATTTGGAGTGCGGTCCTCGGTGCAATTTTTATGGCGATCGTTTTGAGTATTGTCAGCACTATCATTGGCGCATTGCCGGGTGTGGGTTAGCCCCGGCCCATGCTCAAGTTGTCAGAAAGCGCTCGCATAAGCGTTAGAAATGGCAAGCTTGTGTCCGTTGAATTAATCTCTAAGTCGGTGGTCACAATTAACTATAAAGCCCATAAACCCCTGCGGCGCGGGCGGCGCGGGCAGCGCAGGGGTTTGAATTTGGTTTTTACAGCCCTACGGGCTCAGGTTTGTGTGGTGAGCCCCCGCGGCGCGGGGGCTCACCACACGTTTAACGTCCTAACGCGAGCGTGTAAGGCTATACAATTCAATTCAGCGGACACTTGCAATTTGTCATAGTTTAAGTCTATTATGGTAGACCGTGCTAGAAGAGTATATCTATGCCTAAGCTAAAATCTCGCAAAGCGGCTGCTAAGCGGTTTCGACGCAGCGGTAGCGGAAAAATCATGCGTCGCAAAGCGTTTAAGAATCACTTGCTTGAGCACAAGTCATCGACTCGGAAGCGTCGTTTGTCTCATGCCACGACGGTTAGCGATCGCGACGCCGAAAATGTAGAATTGATGCTTCCTTACTTGTAAGAAATCGAAGGAATTAACCCAATGACACGTGTCAAGCGCGGGAACGTTGCTCGCAAACGTCGGAAAAAAGTTTTAAAACTCGCTAAAGGGTTTCGGGGCTCTCATTCAAAGCTGTTTCGGATTGCGAATCAGCAGGTGATGAAGGCTCTACGCTATGCCTATGCCGATCGCCGTAAACGCAAGCGTGATTTTCGTCGCCTCTGGATTGCCCGCATTAATGCAGCATCTCGCCAAAATGGCATGAGCTATAGCCAGCTTATTGGCAATTTGAAGAAGGCTGATATCCAGCTCAACCGGAAAATGCTGGCTCAGATGGCAGTTCTAGACCCAAACGGGTTTGCTAAAGTTGTCGAAACTGCGGGTAGAGCAAAATCGTGATTCAGTGTCGATCATCGCATCTAACGTCTAGCCCATAGATTGGTCTAGCTATCGATGAACTATCGAAACGTCGCGCTGAGCGTAATCATTGGAATAGCTTTTGTAGGGGTGCACTCCACGGCACCCCTGCGAGCTTTGGCAGCCCAGCTTGAGGATATTCTGGAGCGCGGCTACTTAATTGTCGGTGTTCAAGATGATATGAGGCCGCTGAGTTATCAGAACGAGACCGGGCAGATGGAAGGACTAGAAATTGATGTCGCCCGTCAGCTTGCCGAGGAGCTTTTGGGCACAGAGAGTCAAATCATGTTTCGATCCGTCAGCAATGAGGAACGGATATCTGCTCTCCTCTCTGGCGATGTTGATTTGGTCATTGCTCGGGTAACCGCTACTGCTTCTCGCTCTCGCCTCGTTGACTTTAGTCCTCCGTATTACATGGATGGTACTGCTGTTGTCACCAGGCATGCTAGCGTGCAGACCATTTCTGACCTCAGCAACGGAGCAATTGCGGTGTTGAATGGCTCAACCACGATTGACGACTTGCGGTTTCTCATCCCACACATCAATCTAATTGGGGTTAACTCCTATCAAGAGGCGCTAAACCTGCTAGAGTCGAATCAGGCGGTTGCATTTGCTGCAGATGCCAGCGTGTTGGCAGGCTGGGTGCAAGAGTATCCGGCGTATCGTCTGTTGCCAACATTACTCTCGGCTGAACCGCTCAGCGTTGCAATGCCCAAAGGGTTACAATATGGCGATTTGCGACAGCGAATCAATGAGGCAATTACCCAATGGCGTGATGAGGGATGGCTTCAAGACCGTATCGAATATTGGGGATTGCCAGAGTAATCATAATGCCCTAAACCCATAAACGCTGCAGTCTATTCCCGTAGTCAAAGTTCATGAACGATAGCACTCTTCCCGTTATTTATCTCGGCGTTTTAGTTGTTTTGCTGTCCGTCACGGGGCTGCTTTTGTTTCGTCAGGTGTTGAAGACTCGTCGAGTTGAACGCACGTTTACTCGGCTTCAAAATAAGCTCAGCAAAGAAAAAGGAACCTCTCAAGAATATTACGAGTTGGGTGGCATCTATCTCGAAAAGCGTCTCTATTCTCAAGCGATTAGTTTATTTCAAAAAGCCCTGAAATCAAAAGATTTGCAAGGGGCCGAAAATGTTGCAGTTATTTGCAATGCATTAGGATTTGCATATGCGTCTCAAGAACAGTATGACCTTGCTATCCGGTATTACAAGGATGCTCTGGATGAAACACCAGACTATGTGACTGCTCTCAAAAATCTGGGATTTGCGTATGAGAAAAAGCAGTTGACGGCACAGGCGATCGAAGTGTACGACAAAGTGCTCGACTATGAGCCAAACGATTCTGTTGCGAAGAAGCGCTCTGCATCTCTCCGCAAGCGCCTCTCCGACAAAACCTAGAAACAAAACGTAGAATCTAATTGGGCAAATCAAAGAGCACGGTCGTCATATATCGCTCTGCCCATTCGTTCCCAAAGGCTTTCTCTAACACGCGACGAGTTTTGTCATTTTGACGTTGCTGAGTGCAATAGCGCTGCTGACCTGCCAAAATTTCGCTGCGTCGTTCCGGAGTGGGCGGGGTGGCGATCGCCTGTTGGCAGTGAATTGACAAAAACTGCTCAACCCTCGACAAAAACTGGTTTTCCTCATCTGCGTCTGTCGGGCGAATG
>DBGGTD010000431.1:0-5113 GCA_051162585.1 Elainellaceae cyanobacterium | reverse complement strand
GTCTGATCCCTGCTAAATTCTTTGCCCCAACAGTCAGGAATCAATAGAATTTAACCTGAGATCTGTAGCGTTGTTTCATCTTATATCAGTCCTAGGGGATCAAAAAAGACGATGGACGTGGAAGACTTTTCCCCATATTTGCAGAAGTTGCTCGCGCTGTATGACGAAAAGCGAAAGCGCTTTCAGTGGTCGTTTACCGTGCTGATGGTAGGGGCGATCGCATTCTTTTTCTTTGTCTTTTTCCCGTACCTAACCCTGTTAGGCAACCGGGCTGATTGTTTGTCACAGCAAGCGCAATGTACCCAGTTAGAAACGTCTATTCTCGACGATCGCTTTACCGAAGTGACGACATCGTGGGGCAATATTCCGATCTCAACGTCTGAGGTGGTGGTGCTGTTTCCGATGCTGATTGCTGTCGGCGTGTTGGCGGTGTCATCACAGCTCATCACACTGATGCGCTTGCGCAAGGCGATTCAAACCCAGGGAGCCACGTTGCCAAGTGCGATCGATGTCACGTTGATTGCGCCCATCTTACTCGATCCGAAACGCGGACTGATCGATGTAGCTGCGGGTGCCGGTGCCTTTATGATTCCTGTCCTGATCGGTTTTTACAGCATCAATTTGATCTACGTGCGGCTGACTGATCTTCGCAGCGCCTTACCTTATAGCCAGTCCGTGTCGTTCTACCACAAGCTGTATCTGCTCAGCGTCATCATCATTTTGTTTAGCCTGGCACGGGTGGGGTTAGCGTTTATCCAATTTTGGATGAAACGTCGTTCATAATCAGCTATAGCGATCAACACCCGCTCGATTTATTCGTTAATCATGCGCTAACCTTTGAAGGAAAATCCACCGTCATCCCCCGCACCCAACCCCGCCAACGTCTCCTCCCTTAACCTCCCATGAACTCTTTACTCGATCGCATTACGTTTGATTCTGAAGTTCTCTGTGGTAATCCGACGATTCGAGGCTTGCGAATCTCGGTCGGTATGGTACTGGAGCTTCTCGCTAAAGGCGCGTCAATTGATGAGATTTTAGAAGACTATCCAGACCTGGAACGGAACGATATTCAGGCAGCACTTTTATATGCCAGCAATCTTGTAAACCGAGAAGAAGTGCTTGAGAGGCAAGCGATTTAAGGGCATGAAGTGCGAGCGTCTCGCTCGCGACCCTACAGTTAAGGAACACACGACCGGGGACGGTCGCACTTACACGAAAACCTAAACGCTCTCACGAAAACATAAACGCTCTCGATTAGCATCAACAGCTCGCTATCTTAAATCCCATGATGAATTTAAATGCTGTCCCTCCGCTTTCATGTATGTTGCGATCGCCCGATATTCAGGCCATGCCCGAAGTGGTCAACCAACATACCCTTAACCCCAACGCTATCCGCCACACGCGATCGCTTGGCGATGCCGTCGGCTTATCTCGAATCGGCATTCACCTAGTTCGGGTTGAACCGGGTCATGAAACCACGCAGTTCCACTTCCATCACTGTGAGGAGGAATTTCTCTACATTCTGTCTGGTCGAGGCATCGCCAGCATTGGAGATACTGAAATCGAGGTGTCTACAGGAGACTTTATGGGGTTTACCGCTCCCTCTATTCCTCATAGCCTCCGTAATCCGTTCGATCAAGACTTAGTGTATCTGATGGGGGGCGAACGCAAGTCATTCGATGTCTGCGACTATCCGCGCCTGCGTAAGCGATTGGTGAGACTGGAGGGCGATCGCACGATTGTGGACTGGGAGAACCTGGAAACCATTCAAACTCTGATCGAGTTACCAACGACAGAGCTCTAACGCATCTGAAGCTGCCAGGGTAGCGCGATCGCCAACACCATCAATTCTCAAGTTTCTCAAGTTACTCCAGCTCGAAGCTGTACATCCACGCCCTCAGTTCCAAATCATCTGAAGATCAAGAACCAATCCCGGCAACACCTCTTCTCCCGATAGCGTATCAGGGGCATCTAAGATTTTGACTTCACAATCAGGACGATACACCTCAACTTGCTGATCCTGGATATTGATCAGCCATCCCAACTGACAACCATTGTGGCGATACTCCTCCATCTTGGCCTGGAGCTTTTTCAGAGAATCTGTCTTTGACCGCAGCTCAATTACGACGTCTGGGCACAGGGGTGGAAAAGAATCCTGCTCATCTGAAGTGAGGGCATTCCAGCGCTCGGTCGTCACCCAAGCCACATCAGGAGAACGTTCCGCTCCGTTCGGCAATCGAAATGTAGTTGACGAATCAAAGACTTCGCCTTGCTGTGTCTGCCGGTTCCACAGTGTAATGTCAGTTGTCAAATTCGAATTGCGCCGTCCTGTATTTCCTCCTGTTGGCGGCATTAACTCAAGTTCTCCATCGGCTGTCAATTCAACACGAACGTCAGGATTGTCACGGGCAATTTGCTCAAACTGCTCGTGGGTCAGATGAATGACAGAGCGCAAATCTAGCGTCAATGGAGTCATGGTTCGCATTCTCCCGACAACAAAGGGATGCTTGGACGAGTATTTACAGCATACCTAATATAGCCTTACGCTCTCGCGCTAGGACGCTGAACGTGTTTAGACCCCGCGCGCCGGGTCTAAACACAAATCTAAGCCCGCAGGGCCATAACGCCACATCATAACCAATCGACCCCTTTCCCTGGTATGCCATATCAAGCTTGATGACGTCCTCAAAATCATCTATGTCGGAGCGTCCGCTTACTTGCCACTCCCCTGACATTCCTGGCTTAACGTGTAATCGCTGATAATGATGCGGCTGATAGTGCGTTACTTCATCAAGGGTAGGTGGACGTGTCCCGATTAGACTCATATCGTCCATCAAAATGTTCCAGAGCGGTTTGCCATAGAGTATCCATTATCAGCACATGGGTACGCATTTATTGAAAACGGGTACGCGTTTGTTCAAAACGGGGACACATTATTAAATACGCCTATACGTTATTCAATAATGTGTAAACAAATCTGATGATTCAGCACCCATTTGCACCGATTGTGTAGTGATTTTCTGAATTTGGGTGCCCAATCTCTCAAAATCACTGGCCAATCATAAGAAACGCCTAAGCGTTGCTTGTTAATGCCTAAACGTTACTTATCATTCAAATTACATAAGCTCAGTTTATATTTTGAGTACATCTGGCGGTTTCAACCGCTGCGATTTTAACTGCCAGACCCCGTTCAAAAAACTTCTCAAAATATGAAATTCTCTTCGCCTAAATTGATGGCGTTGGTGTTTTCTAGAATTGCCAGCTTCTTAAATTGAACTAGTCGTCTTCTTCGCTGTCACTCTCATCATAGGGGACCTGAACGCTGCTCTGCCATTCAGACTCCTCGCTATCCCCTCCCTGACCGATGACAATAGTAGACAACACGTCTCCATTGCCCGCATCGACATAGATGACGTCTCGGCCAACTGTGACCTCATAGACGAGATTTCCTTCTTCGTTATCAAGCTCTACCGTATGAGCGTTTCCTCCTGCGGAAGCTTCAGCTGCTTCTAGAGCCTCTTGAATAGTAATCGCTGCAAATTGTACCAGTTCAGCCGCTTCATTAATCTCCTCAAGGTCTTCGGGATCACCGTTTTCCCGCAGATTTTCGAGTAAGACGATTTCACCCGTCTCAGCATGAACCAAGACCTCATAATCGCCAAGTTCAACCTCGACGACAGGTTTGTTATCTTCGATTTCTTGCTCCATTGCATAGACTTTAGTATCCCCAACCGCACCTTCAGCGATCGCCAGTGCTTCCAGCAGCGTGAGCTTAGCGGTTGTTGATGTCTCAGAATCTTGCACGTCTGCTGCGTTCGTTTCTCCGGCATCACTGACGGTTGCTTCAGCCAGTTGGGAAGACGTGCGATCGCTCTGAGCCATTGTGCAAGACGCAATCCCTGACATAACAATTAGGAGACTTCCGGCAAACAACTGTTTTTGCAAAAATATCACAGCTCAAACCTTCTAGCGATCGCTGATTTGGTTTATTGTTTCACATCAGAGAATATTAACCGTGAATTGTCAAGAACTTGGAAAGATTAACGGCACGACAGATTGGTGATACTTTCACGAACGCCCTGCCCGCAATATTTGTTCAGCCGCGATATTTATAGCCCGTAGGACTATAGAACTAAACCCGAGTAGGATAAGCAGGCAAAACCACGGTGAAACAACTACCTTTTCTGAGTTCGCTGGTGACGTTGATTTCGCCCCCATGATTGTGAGCAATCCCCTGGGCGATCGCCAACCCTAGCCCGAAGCCCCCGACCTGATAGGAGCGAGACTGATCGGCTTGCCAGAACCGCTCGAAAAGATGTTCAAGATGGTCAGGGGCAATGCCAATGCCAGTATCTTTGACGTGGATAGAGAGAAAATCATTGTCTCTTTCGGCTATAACTTCGACGATGCCGCCTGTAGGCGTATAGCGCAGGGCGTTGTCGATGAGATTAGTAAACAGTCGATTGAGCTGAATGACATCACCTGAAACCCTGAGAGCTGCCTCGACATAAGCCTTTAGCTGAACCGCTTTATCGTCAAATTGGGGCTGGTAAAGTTGGATGAGCGGCTTAAACAGGTCAGAAAGGTCAATGATCTTCTCCTCCTGAAACACATGCTGATCGATTCTTGCCAACACGAGCAAATTTTCAGTCAGCGCTGTGAGCTGAGTCGAAGCGCTTTTAATCGCCTGAAACTTATCTGCATCAGTGCTTCGTATGCCTTCCTGATACTTCAAGGCGACATCTGCATTGGTTTTAATTGCCGCCAGGGGACTGCGGAGTTCATGGGCAGCATCAGATGTGAATCGTTGGAGTCGTTGGAAGCTCTGTTCAATCGGCTGCATTGCCTGACGGGTAAGCCAGATACCGCCTAACCAACTGAGGACTAGCGCAACACCCACACTGATGCCTAAACCCAAATCTAGGCTCCGCAGGGTGTTGTCCATCGCTTGAGTTGACTCACTAACCCGGACGTAGCCAATAAAGATATCTTTGCCATAGTCATTGACCGGACGGGTTAATCCTGTTGCTGGATAAGGCGTATTTTGAGTCTGAGTCGCCTGATTTGGGTCGAAGGGAAACGCCAAGACATATTCACCCTGGTCATCTAGCAG
>DBGGTD010000430.1:0-2719 GCA_051162585.1 Elainellaceae cyanobacterium | reverse complement strand
ATTGCTATCTATCTAGAACAACAGGGTAGAACCGTTATCTTGACTCAAATTAATCAGGGATATGCCGTTTGGGTACACGAATTAGAAGCGGTTCTGGAGTCGAGGTCTTGATTGATGAGCGTTCACCCACCACCCGGTTATCAATATCGAGGTCTAAATGAAAGATTTGCTGATCACATCAAGGGCGATCGCCATGGACGCTGCTGAATTTCTACAGCACTACATTAACGGAGAGAGATATTTTTACGGGCTTAGTCTCGTTAACGCTGACTTAAGTGGCGTCAATCTACTCGATGTTGATCTCTGGAATGCTGACCTGAGTGGAGCAGACCTGAGCCGTTCTGTGCTTCAAAACGCCAATTTGCGAGATGCAAACTTCACCGAGACAAATCTCAGCATCGCCAATTTGCAACAGGCCGATTTGCGCAATACCCAGTTGAGCCGTGCCCTGCTCACAGGTGCAAATTTGAAAGATGGGTTGTATGACGATCTCACTCAGTTTCCTAAGGATTTTGATCCCCGTCATCATGGCGCATACCGAATTGCACCCGGTGCCCAGTTGCACAATGCTAGTTTAGAAAATATCGATCTGGCAGGCGTCGATTTAAGCGATGCAGATTTACAGGGGGCAAATTTACAGCAAGCCATGTGCTTTGGTGCAACCCTCAGACGGGTTCAGTTAGACAGTGCAAATTTGAGTTATGCAAACCTGGCTGAAACCGATCTAAGCCAAGCAAATCTGAGCGGAGTCAACCTACAGCATGCCGACCTAACCAACGCCAATCTCCGGTTCGTCAACTTGATTGGTGCCGATCTTCGGTTTGCAACCTGCGACGGAACCAATTTTCAGTCGGCGATCTGCGATGCTGCGACGCAATTTCCAGATGATATCGATCCTGCTTCTGCAGGTATTTATTTGCTGTCTCCAGGTGCGTCATTGTGGGGAGCTTACCTCGAAGGGCTTAATCTCGCGGGGGCTGACTTGAGCGGTGCCAATTTGTCTGGGGCTAATTTGAGTAACACCGACCTTTGGGGCGCAAATCTCAGCGATGCTGATCTGAGTGGTGCCAATTTGGCGTTTGCAAATTTATTGGGTGCCAACTTAGCGAGAGCCGACCTCACTGAAGCCGTGCTAGTTAATGCTGAGCTAACGGATGCTGATTTAACGGGCGCAGACCTACAGGGCGCTGATATCACAGGAACTATTTTGATGAATGACGAGATTGACGACGCAGAAATGATGGTGGATGAAATGTTTGCGGTCGATGAAACACCATCGGGTTAGCCTAGCGCAAAAATTCTTCAGGGGAAGGAGGTGCGTTGGTTCGTCGTTGGTCAGGCATTTCTAGCTCAACATCAGTTTGAGGTTCGGGATAAAGAACGTAGCGATCGCCCCAGCCGCCATTGATATCTTGAGGCTCTAACACGGGTGGAGTGGTTTGTCCGGTGGGTAGGTCAACGGCTTCTGCAAAACTGACTTGGATATAGCGTTCACCTTCTGGCGTAAATCGCACGAGCTCATTGGCAAAGCGCGATCGCTCTCGTCCAAGTTGTCGTTCGAGGAGGGGTAACGCAGTAATGGGCGCAGGCATGGCGACAAACATCACGTCATCCTCTGGAGTAAATTCCAGCCCGAGCTCCTCTTGTTGAATTTGCCAGTCTTCTTGATAGTTTCCATCCGGCGCAACCTCCCAAAGATTAAGAGTCACCTCCCACCCATTCTGGCTGACGTCAATTTCTTGATAATCGAGAATGGAGTAGGTCAATTCGCCGTCAGACGTAGGAGAATCTGTGCCGGGTGTCGATGAAGGACGCAGATAGCGGACGGCAGCCACGGCTAAGTCAGTCTGGTTGGGCAAGTCAGCAGTGCCATAGAGACGATAGCGTCCAGCTTGCAGTGGTTCAACTTGGATGCCAATCGAGACATCAGAAAACTGCTGCCCGGGTAGCCGTAAACGAACTTGAGAGCATCCGCTTGATGCCACCATCAGACTGCCAGCGCAAATGAGCCCAGCCAATGAGAAAACAAATTTATGCATGGAGAATACAAATAGTCGCATTATATAGAAGTCAATTTCTCTATCGCTTGCAGTGACTCTCGGATAGTCATCGTGAATGATGTTCTGGTCATTGCGAACGATATTCTAGTTATGGCAAATGATGTTCTGGTCATTGCGAACGCAGTGAAGCAATCTCTGAATGACTCATTCGGGATGCTCCCAGATTTGATGGGCGATCGCAATGGTGACGACGTGCGAACTATAAACTTTAAATGAGTAGAGTCACTATCAACGATCTTGGTGGTAGCTACTTCAAGAAATAGACGATTTGGTACTTAATCAGACTCGATCATGTAGTTTCGAATTCTGATTGGAATAAGACCCTGAAAATAATATCTCAAAAATTTGAGGCCATCTGAGATTACCAAGGTTGCACCGATCTGGTTGGGATTGCTGCAAATACGAAGGAAATAGCTAAAAAATACTGATTTTGCCTGCATTGCCCTATTTTTGTCTTGACCTAGCATAGCTCACAGATTTGCTTTGAGCTACATTTTTATGAAATATATTTCTTGCTCAAATTGGGTTTTAGACCCAATGTTATAGTTCTACGGACTCAGGTTTGTTTGGTGAGCCCCCGCGTCGCGGGGGCTCACCAAACGTTCAACGTCCTAACGCGAGAGCGTAGGCTATAGTTTTTCTGAACATTATTAAAAGAT
>DBGGTD010000429.1:0-4837 GCA_051162585.1 Elainellaceae cyanobacterium | reverse complement strand
CTCAGAGTCAGCGAGATCCAACGCTTCAGCGTCTGTATTCGATAGGCTCAACTCGCCATCTGACACAGATTCTGTGTCTCGCAGCACAATAGACGAATCTGAACTATCGTCCATGAGGGCATCCCAATCGTTGATATCTGAATCCCGATCGGAATCTAAATTTCCATCAGCGTCGGGCGATCGCGGTTCGGTCGATTCAGCGTCAGATACATCGGCCAGAAACCTATCAGCGCCGCTATCTGAAACAGACACATCAGCTAATTCTGCTGGGATTCTGCCCTGTCGGCGTGCCAGCGTCTGAAGCGCCCATTCTGACCCTCCGTAGCTGGTACTTTCAGCACCCGGCAACAAGCAATAGGGCCCATCCGAATACCATTCGGGCATAATTTCAGCCGCTTTTGACTCTGTCGATCGAGACGAATCATCGCTGCTGGGCGCTGACGATTGACTGACTTCAATCGATGACGTATTGGATGATTCAGCGGATGGTTCAGCAGTCAACGCCTCAGAGAATTCATCCGGGGCATTACCGGATGAATCCGATAATTCAGTAGAGGCTAATGAACCATTTGATGACTCGATAAATGCTAGAGAGTCATCAACATATTGGGATGGGTCTGCATCACTGCTGCTATGAATAAATGGATCAATCTCAAACGGATCCACCTCGGTCTCAGGCACATTCTCATTAAAAATGGCCTCGTAGTCTGCCTCATCTCCATCAGCAGTCTCGTCACCAAAAAACGCTTCGTAATCTTCGTCTACAGCAGCCGAATGGGGCAGTGTTGATTCATCGTCCGTTTCATCATATAGATTATGAGCCTCCGTATTGTCAGTGCTTGGGGCACTGAACAGTTCATTTTCATCAACAGCTTCGGCAGATATCTCCTCTTCTGCTGGATGAGAATAGGGTGGATGAGATTCGGCGATAAAAGGATTGCTGACTATCTCGTCCTCATCTGTCTCATGAGTCTCTACCACCGGATGAGTGCTAGATATCTCTTGAGGCTCTGTCTCTCCACCTAGCAATATCGGCTCAGTCAAGTTCTCGCCTTCAACCGAATCTGCTGATGGCTCTGATGCGTCGTCATCGCGTCTCTGATTGGCTGCCTGATAATTCTGAATAGCTTGCAGTGCTGATTCATGCTGATGGGCAGGGGGAGGATTGTGAGCAAAGGAGGGAAGCTCTGGAGGTTTGGGTCTTTCTCGGTGGGAATGGGATTGATGAAGCTGAGGCGGCAAGAGTTGAGCCTCGTCGGGTATGCTATCTCGAAATTGCGCCTCGTTGTTGTCAGCAGACGGCATACCCTCGGCGATCGCATGCTCAGAGTCCCCAGCGCTAGGGTGAGAAGACTCTGAATCTAAAGGCGATGCGGCGGGTGACCGTTCCTCTTCAAATGGAGAGTCAACGGGAGGTTGCTGAACAACATCAAGCAGTTCTTCAAGGTTAATCGTGATGTTAAATGACTGAGATGCGATCGCACGATTGCCTACCCCATTGGCCTCTAGAGTATCAGGAGTCTCTGCCTCATTTGATCTCAAGAGAAAAACCTGCCCCACGATCAGGAGAGTCTGACTGCTATCAAAACTATCCACGAAGCACGCAAATGCAGAGGGCAGCGATTGTACATCAAGCGAGTGGTCTGTCTCGCTTAGCACATCAGCATTTTGAGGATTGGTCAACCGAACTCGCAGCACCAAGGGCGAGCCGTCGAGACTAGCGCCTTCGTTCACTTGGTCAATCACACCTGAGAGATGAAGGGATTGCCCCTGCTGAATGATGTATGTCTCTTGATCGAGGGTAATATCGAGCGATATCGTCTCATCTTCGACCAATGCATTATGACCCTCTTCGAATGGCGTGTCATCGTCTATAGCAGCTAACTCTGCATCCGCCGTTAGTTGGTCAAACGTCTCGGCCATCGACGCGATGACTTGTTCAGCCATGTGCTCAGCGACACTAAAGAGCTGCGACATTTCGCTAGCCATTTGGTCGAGATTGCCCATCTCGGCAGATGAGAGGGCTTCATGACTGAGGTGGGCGATCGCATCGGGGTTAAGGTCAAATGAGTCATCAACCTGATCGAGCGCCTGATTCAAGGCGTCGATATCATCTTCAATCGAGAGGTCAGTATCAGGAAAATCAGCATCGAACAGATCGGTTTCAGATAGAGTCGCCTCAGCACGCCCTTCGTTTTGCAATTCAATCTGTGACTCGATTAAATCGGATTGATCAGTAGGCGATGAGCCAATTAAATTGTCTTCAAATAAATCATCTTCCAAATCGCCTTCGAGATCTAGTTCGAGATCTAGGGGGTTCGGGTCATGCTCGTCCTGATCGCCTAGTTCCTCAGCATACGCATTGTCAGATTGACTTCTTTCTACACCGACATGAGAGTCCCTAGGCGCGCTTAAATCGTCCGATAATAAATCGTCCGATAAATTGTCATCCGTAGCGAATTCATGACCAAATAGTGGATCTGCGTCATCCTGAGTCAGATTGAGGTCAGGTTGGTCAGCATGAATAGCTTCGATATCAGACGAAGGCTGCGGGTCGTGGAGCGTTTCGAAGGCAGCCATCAGGTCGTCAATATTGTCGACTGCATTCTCCTGATCGATAGGTTGAGACAGTTCGCGCTCTAATTCATCAAGCAAGGTGTCTGGAAGAGCGTCGTGGTGAGAATTTTCAGATGTAATGGCAGACTCAGCATCATCAGAGGCGGTGATATCGTCTTCCAATAAGCTCGATGCACTCGCATCTACTAGGTCTGCTTGATTGACGACATCTTCATGATCCGTATTCTGCTCAGCATTCAAAATCGTTGAGACGTCATCGATGCGATCGCTCGGATCAGGGTCCCAAAGTTCTGTCAAATCAGTTTCGGAGTGTTGGGAAAGAACTTGGAGCTTTACAGAATATTGCCAACCATCGCCCATCATTTCGCTCATGAGGTCACTCGTGCAGCGAAGCTCAAGCAGACCAGGCTTAAGCAGCGTAAATGGAATGACGACCATCAAACCATCAGGATTGGTCAGACTCGATCGCGTGTGAACACGGCGCTTGGGCAAACTAGACTCTACATCGAGATGGCTAACCTGAATTTCGACTGGTACATTCGTTCGGCTTGATCGGGCAATGACGCGATAGCGACCTTCTAAAATCTCTGATTCAGGAGATTCTAGAGGCAGCCACGATCGATCGCCCTCTTTTTGAATAAGGAATTCCCAAAATTCCATCGCAGACCTCTATTAAGAAATGCCCATTTCGATTTACATTCGCCACAAACTGAAAGGGTTAGCCTAGCCTAAGAGTCACATTTCCATGAAAACTAGCAGTTTATTCCACGTTCTTAGTAGTTATTTAAGCATCGTATTCGCAGTCATGGTTAGGTTGCGACTTTTTTTTACAGAGTTCTGACTTCATCGCCGTCTAAAATCAGAGACCAAAATCTCATTCGACAGTTCCATGCCAGATTATCAGAGGGTTTCAAACGAGCTAGATATCAGCGACGTTGCCTTTGAATGGCAATCTGAAGCTCAGAACGACATCTCATGTAATCCCGACGTAATAACGAAATCAAATCCAATAATTTGCTAAATTTCTCGCGAAATTTTGGAAGAAGATTGCGGCCAACTCGTCAAAAATCAAATCATCTAACTAGCATCTAACCATCTGAATGAACCCCCGTTCCTGCCATCACTTCCTGAATACATCGTCGTCATCCAAAAGGCTTTTTTGTCTGATAGCAATCCTAGATGGGTTATGAGCGGTGGGGTGAGCTCACCCCACCGCTCATACAAAATTTACAAGCGACTGTAGGATTGCCATAGAGGAAGTTTGAAAAGGGGCGTCGCCCCCTTTTCAAACTAACAAATCTTTTTTCGTAGCCCTAGCGACTACTATTGACAGATCAGCCTTTCGTGAAGGCGGTCACTATTCAGACGGCGATGACGATGACGAGTCGTCAGGGGAGACAGGAGTCGCCTCATTTGGATCACCTTCACTTGCGCCAGAGTCTAACTCCGGAGATGTTGTTCCCTCAGCCGTGGGATCTTCACCGGATGCAAGCCGCTTAATTTCATCTTTGTACTGGGCTGGGGCGAGTGATTCTGCTCGAGTAAAAAGCGATTCTGCTTCGTCATTTCGTCCTTGAGTTTGCAAAATAAGGGCTTTACTCAAAACTGGACGAAAATCTTGTGGGTCATTTTGGATGGCTTCGTCATATAGGGCGATCGCCTCCGCATCTCGACCAAGCTCGACATAGACACGTCCCAACAAAAGCTGTACCGACGTTATATCAAGGCTATTCGGCTGAATTTGATTTACCTCATCAGCGTTGCGAAGCGTATCTTCCAGTAACCCAATCGCCGCCTCGGGACGCTCTTGTTGTAACAACAGCACCACAAGACCTTGCAGAGCATTCATATCACCTGGATTAGACGACAACACATCACGATACGTCTGAGCAGCTCCTTCGCGATCGCCCGCCTGTTGCTTTGTCTGCGCAAGTAAGACCGCATATTCAGTCTGCTCAGGGCGAAGCTCAACTAGCTTTTCTAATAGCGGGATTGTCGCCTCTAAATCCTGTTGCTGAATCCGGATGCTCAGCAATTGCCGCAGAGCCGTTTCATTATCAGGCTCTCTCTCCAAGACGAGCTCGTAGCCTCTAGCCTGAGCCGCTAAATCCGAGCTTTGGGTTTCTGTCGCTGACCCAGTCGCTTGTTGATCGTTTTGAAAAATCTGGCTGAGTGGCAAAACCAGAGCAATTCCAGCAAAGGAAAGCACCGCTATTCCGAGAATGATATTAACCAGCCAGCGTTTGCGTTTATCTAACAC
>DBGGTD010000428.1:0-2672 GCA_051162585.1 Elainellaceae cyanobacterium | reverse complement strand
GTTCTCAGTAGATTTCTAGGTTGAGAACCTGGTTGTTGAGCGGATGGTAATGATTGAGCTGATGCCGGTGCAGACGCTGTCTGATTGACTAGACTGGCTTGTCCCTCATTCCCTTCGGGCAAATTAGCCACAGCTCCACGTGTCATAGGCGGCGGCACGGGAATCTCAACAGGCTCCGTAAAATTCGCTACAGGTCGGGCAGGTCGGGCAGGCGTGGAACGCGCATCTGAATTCAACGCCGGAGATGGCCTACGGTCTCCGATCGCCCTTTGCGTTGAGGGAGACGGTGGGGCAACTGCGCTGGGTGACGCAGCAGGCGAGGTTGGAGTCTGTGCGATCTGAATCGATGTCGGGGCGGATGGAGGCGGCACAAACATGTCAATCGACGGAATTCGTCGGGATGATGGTGTAGCAGCCCCGGTGCCCGTCGGGCGAGGAAATGAGGATGCGGGTCGAGAGGATGCTGCCGAGGAGGGCACCGCTGTCGAGGAGGCAGATGACGAATTCCGCCGACTGGGCGTATTGGTGGCGATCGCCTGAGATGAGGGCTCACCGTTATGCGGGTGCATGGATGCCGCAGAGGGTGACTCTTCGCCGGACGGCAAACTGGCTGATGCCACCGATGACGCAGACAACACCGGCAATGATGATGACGAAGAATTCTCGGGGGAAGATGAATTGGAGCGTGCCCCGGCAGCAATGCGACGTGGAGTTGCAACTGGAATCGGCGCGGTGCCGGTCAAATCGACTGCCCCCGTCATGCGTGCTTCCGTCAGGTCATTGCCGAACGCAGGAATCGGGTGTTCGGCTGCTTCAACATTGAGGTCGTGGCGAGTATTGTTTTGAAACTGATTATTGCCTGGATGATCAGGCGTTCCGAGATTAGGAACTGCTTGGGCGATCGCCACGATTCCGTCTCGACGGCTCCCGTCGATGACATTATGTCGTAGCACCGGACGGGCATGCCCTTGAATAACAATGCCATCTCGATTGTTGAGCAAGCGATTCTCGATTAGATGGGGCGCCGCATTCTGGCTAACATTAATGCCAAATCCGGTTTGCTCAAATATGTTTTCTCGGACAACCGCTTGCCCCGACCCAAAAATTGTGATGCCGTTCGCGCCATTTTGACGAAACAGATTATCTTGCACAATAGGTGAGCTGTCGCCGTTGACCGACACCCCATCGTGGATATTGTTGCTAAAGGTGTTGCGGGCCACAGTTGGGCTACTCGACTCAATCCACAATCCGTAGCCTCGGTCATTGGGGTTCCTCACCGTCACCCCTGTCAACGTGGCATCATTAGCTCCCAGAATAGCGATATTTTGCCCAGCAACGGTGGGGCTGAGAAATCGCCCTCCTCCTCGGATCAGAATGCCGTCTCCCTGAGTACTCGGATTTCCCTGAATGGTGACTCCAGGCTTCATCCTCAACGGAAATTGTTCGCCTGACTCAGCACTATAGGTTCCGGGGGCAAGCATGATCACGGTACCGGGTTGTGATTGCTCCAGCGCTTGAGTAATCGTTCTAAAGGGCGATCGCTGGCTGCCATCGCCATGGGCGTCATGACCCAAGATTGGATTGACGAAAAATAACGTCGTCGAGGTGGCCTGCGGTGTAGAGGTTCGACGTGCCTGCGATGATAGCGAGTGTAGGAGTGACGTCGTTTGGGCAATCGCCCCAGTCTGACTGGTGGATGAAACAGCCACTGCAAGTCCAAGTCCGGCGACCAGAAGTATTCGACGTGAAGAAGTTCTTAGTCTGCCGCTCCAATCCACGCCAGAAAATTCGTTTCCTTTTCTAAGTAAATCGCAGCAATAATGCAACACCATAATGTCCCTCATCTCACCGGATGCCCTAAACAAACGCTAGACAATAATCAAGAAATCGATCGCAATGCGATCGCTAAACGTAGCCTCTAAGCCATCAAAAAATTTCGCGCTGATGAGCCAGCAGGGGGAATAGGCTGCTCTGCTTGACTAGATTTGCAAGAACAAAACTGCCACATTTGATACTAGATGAACTGGATTTACATCAATTAAATCTCAGATGAATTAAAGGTAGATGGTCTAAATTTTGCCTGATTTTTTTCAGATTTGAACCTACAAATCTAAATTTTTTTGAACTTCCTGTTCTAAAGAGTCGGAGTTTCGCACAGGATTAATTCCCCATTCAAATATTCGTGCAAACTAAAAACCCCGGATTCTCGCAGAATCCGGGGTTTATTCAACTAAATTTCATGGTTTAGCGAGTGGGGTCGCGGTTTACTCTGTAAGAATTCGCAACGCGTCTATAACCATCAGATCCTTTTCAAATATCCTCTACAGCTGGTCAAGCTGTGCCTTCAGGTCTTCGAGTTCGGCATCAACCGCTTCATCCCTAGGTGCATCGCTCGATTCCGTGGCCCCCTCAATTTGAGGCTGATCTGCGGAACCTCCTAGCATTTGAGCTTTCATAGCTGCAAGCTCGTCATCGACATCAGACCCCGATTCGAGCTGTGCAAATTGGCTTTCTAGATCAGCTCCTGCCAGTTCAGATGCAGCTTGCGATCGCGCTTCCATCATCATTACTTTCTCTTCCATGCGCTCAAAGGCTGCCATCGAACTGCCTGTGCCAAGCTGTCCTACCGTATTTTGGAGCTGCTCGTTGGCTTTCGCTGCGCTAGCACGAGC
>DBGGTD010000427.1:0-9431 GCA_051162585.1 Elainellaceae cyanobacterium | reverse complement strand
GCGATCGCCCACGACAAACCCCGGTACGCCCAATGTTCGATAGATGCAAAGACTCGCTCCGCCTTGCCCTTGCGCGTGCTGATCATGATTGCCTACCAGTAAAACAGTGGGGATTTCGGCATCAACTAAGCGCCGAAACTGGCGGGCAAATGCCTGCTGAACAATGGGTGGCGGTGTTGCGTCAGGAAAGGCATCTCCACCAAATAGAACGAGATCAACGGGCTCGGCGATCGCCCGGTCGATACAGCGTCCGAGGGTGTTGACAAAATCTTCTAAGCGAGTGTTGAGGCCGGTTTCGGAGTTGATTTGCCCATGAGAAAACCCGCTCCCCAAGTGAATATCTGAAAGGTGGAGAATCTTGATCATGCTGGCAGAAATGCAATAGCAGCCGAGAACAGTTCGCATGTTCTTATCGCAGCATACGCGATCCTGACCGATTCGCGCACCCCTTATCACGGGATGAATATAGCAATCCCAGATGGGTTGTGAGCGGTGGGGCGGGCGCCGCCCCACCGCTCACACACAATTTACAAGCGATTTAGGATCGCTATATGTATTAAAATCGAGTGTTTGTAGCAATCTATAGCTTTACGTTTTCGCATTAGGACGTCGAACGTGTGTACTCCCCGCGGCGCGGGGGGTACACACAAATCCGAGTCCGTAGGCTATATCTGAATTAATCTCTCACCCGATTTCTTGTCTGATTTCATTTGAAGAGTACGACTAGTGAAGGAATTGGGCGTAATGTCGACATCTCCAATTCGAGTCTTTATTATTTTGGGCACCCGTCCCGAAGCCATTAAATTAGCCCCCGTCATTCAACAGTTAAAGCGATCGCCCAACTTTGATACCCGGGTGATTCTCACGGGACAGCATCGGGAAATGGTCGATCAGGTCATGCAGCTTTTTGATATCGCTGCCGATGAAGATTTAGCGATCATGCAGCCACAGCAGACGTTGACTGATATCACCTGCCGCAGTCTGCGGGGATTAGAAACCCTGTTCCAAACGATGCAGCCCCAAATCATGTTGGTACAAGGAGACACCACCACAGCATTTGCGGCGGCGATCGCCGGGTTTTATCACAAAATCCCGGTCGGGCACGTGGCGGCAGGGCTGAGAACCGATAATCTCTTCAATCCGTATCCTGAAGAAGCCAATCGACGGCTCATTTCTCAAATCGCTCAGCTTCATTTTGCGCCGACCACCATGGCGGTTGAAAACCTCCATCATTCAGGCGTATTGGGCGAAATTCATCATACGGGCAATACTGTCATCGACGCGCTCCTGTCGGTTGCCGCACGCCAACCTGATTGCTCGATTCCCAATTTAGACTGGGCAAACCATCGCGTATTATTGGCAACCGTCCATCGTCGCGAAAATTGGGGCAAGCCTCTCCATACAATTGCACAGGGGTTCCTTCGCATTTTGGATCGGTGCCCCGATACGGCTCTGCTGTTGCCTCTACATCGCAACCCAACGGTTCGTGAGCCCCTTCAAGAGATGTTAGGAAATCATCCCAGGGCGTTTCTCACTGAGCCGCTCGACTATAGCGAACTCGTAGGAGCGATTCAGCGCTGCTATTTGGTGCTGACCGATTCAGGAGGGTTGCAAGAAGAAGCGCCCAGTCTGGGCAAACCTGTGTTGGTGTTACGAGAAACAACCGAACGCCCCGAGGCGATCGCCGCTGGAACGGCCAAGCTCATTGGTACTGATGCAGATCCCATTTTCAATGCAGCAATTGACTTACTCGATCATGGGGATGCCTATAACATCATGGCAAATGCTATTAATCCGTTTGGAGACGGCCATGCCGCAGAGCGCATCTTGAGCGCGGTTGAAAAATATATTCAGAAATAGAGTACACCACAGCTTGCAACCTGTGTTGACTACTCCTCAGGAAACTCGATCTCAGGAGGCGGCTCATCTAACAGTTGGCTCTTAGATTCTTTAAGCTGTTTCCATAGCTTCTTAATTTCGGTATACGCCTCTTGAGGATCAACCTTGCCACCGGTTTCTAAGCCACAAATTAAGCTGACCCGATTGGCAAACTCTTGGAGATTCGCGTTGAATGCCAAATTTTGAGGGGTAAATTTGCCATAATACCTGCCCTGAGGATAGAGAAAGCCTTCCTTCGTTTGATCGTCTTGATTGTTGGGTTTGTCTGTCATAGAAGCATCCAAAAATGGGATTACGTCAATCTCAGCGGCTTGTCAAAGGAATATCCAACAATTCAAACTAATTGGACTCTGGCATTCCGCACAAGCACCTCTAAGGGTTCCCAGTTGCGATAGGACATGTAATCTATCACCATGAATCTCTCTAGCAGACGGTTACAGAGATATCATGCGATCTCAATCTGGGGGAGAATGGTCTGGTAGCCTCAATAAAACCTACCGTCTCTGAATTTAGCTCACAACCAATTCACAACCGATTTGGGATCGCTATAGTTTTTACTAGAAAATTGTCGATTCACATAGGCAAAGCACTTTCTTTACCACGATACCGTCTATCGAAACGAGATCATCTACCCAAGGAACAGAGATTCGAGGGGGTTAGGCAGATCATAGGTATTCATAGTGTCCTTATCGGCTTATCTCGATGACAGCCTTGTTTCTTCTCTAGTCTAAGAATGATGCATCCCAGCCAGCTAGATCTTGACGTGCCATCGCGATCGCCACCCGTCGATCATCACGCTACTCAGCATGATAGCGATCGCCTCCTTTCAAGTTTGATCTGCTGAGTTGCCTGATTAGGAGCCATTTCGCTAAGTGGGGTCAACTTGTGAGTTCTAAAACGTTACTTTCTAAAACTCAAAGGTTACTTTCTAAAACCCAAGAGCAGCTTTTTAGTACTCACAAGAGCAGCTTTTTAGTACTCAAAGGTTACCTTTGGGTTTTGACAAATCGGAACGATCGTTGCTCAAGGAGCTGTTGGGCGATCGCCACTGCATCATCAGGGGATTGGGCAATCCAAACCTGATCGCGGGTTAGTTGCTGAAAAAAGCTGTGGGTTTCTTGCGATGGGTTGAGCATGATGACGGGTGTCTGCATTTTGATCGCTAGCGCAATTTCAGAGGTTGTGCCTGCGCCAGTGCCACAGGCAATCATCACATGGCTAGACAGCGCATTGATCGCATTCCGAGCGTTCCCCAGTGCCGTCACGATTGGAATATCAACGGCAGCAGACATCGAGGTGCGATCGCCTCCTGGCAAAATCCCGATTGTTAATCCACCAGCGTCTTTAGCACCTCGACTGGCTGCATCCATGACTCCGGCGTTACGGCCTCCTGTCAAGACCACCCATCCACAGCCTGCAATCAGTCGACCCAATTGATACGCTGCCTCGCAGTCATCCAACGTGGCTCCGTCTCCAGGCCCCATGACGCCAATGATGACGTGGGTCAGTTTATTTGTTGAATCCGTCATATAGCGTCCTAAATCGCTTGTGGATTGTGTGTGAGCGGTGGGGCGGGCGCCGCCCGCCCCACCGCTCACAACCCATCTGGGATTGCCATAAACAAATATTCAAGATATGCAATGCTGAGCGGCTATAACAGGAATGTATAGGCATAATAGAGACGCAATCAACACGTGACGAGTATGGGGCTGCCATTAGTTGATTCGAAAGTTGATTCAAACGCTGATTCGAACACCCCTCACCCGATGCCAATGCCATTTGTGTCGGTGGTAGTGCCGATTTATAACGGTGAAGCTGATCTACCTTACCTGCTGACCTGTTTATGGCATCAAACATATCCCGCCGATCGGGTTGAATATGTGCTGGTAGATAATAACAGTGGCGATCGCACGCCAGCACTGCTAGAAGACGCCGTACAAACCAGCCGAGATCGGGGCATTTGCCTACGTGCGTTGTGTGAAGCCGACATTCAAAGCTCCTATGCCGCGAGAAACACCGGCATCAAAGCGACAACTGGGGAGATTATTGCATTTACCGACGCAGATTGTCGTCCTCAACCCGACTGGCTGAAACAGTTGATACGTCCCTTTGCTGAGCCAACGGTGGGTATTGTAGCTGGAGAGGTCGTGGCGCTTCCAAGCCGCAATGCGCTAGAGCGATATGCCGATCGCCAAGAAACGCTTTCCCAAAAACACACATTGGCACATTCGTTTTATCCATATGGGCAAACCGCAAATCTGGCAATTCGGCGGCAAGCGCTAAAAACCGCCGGTCTATTTCGTCCCTATTTGACAACCGGAGGAGACGCAGACTTATGTTGGAGAATCCAGCAGGAAACTGCTTGGCAGATCCGCTTTGCAGACCAATCGATTGTCAAACACCGTCATCGATCGACTCTAGCGGAGTTGCGTCACCAATGGGCACGATATGGTCAATCCAATCGCTATCTGTATGAACTGCATGGCGTCGATCTCATGAGAGAGTTAACGCTTCGAGAAAATTTACATCGATGGAGTCGTTGGCTACTAAAAGAAGTGCCCATTATCGGTATACGTATGATGATTCGACACACAACTGTTGACGCGCTGCTAGACACTCCGTTGGGATTGTTTTGCGCCCGTACACGCTCGTTGGGACAACGCCAGGCGCGATTGGCAGAAAACGCTCGACAGATTGACTGGCTTTCCGACCCCGCCCCTAACCTCTCGATAGATTCACCTAGATGATAATTCAGACATAATGAAGCGGTGGAGAACCCTCTACCCATCCATCACTAACCTTCAAGTTTTATAAACATTTGAAATATATACCTGTCCTCTAGTGATAACTAAACGACATGATAGGAAAACACGAGACGAATATATTCAAATAATTTTTCTTGTCGATCTGGTTTCTGCATTCTCGTTGGAATGATTCGTGCCCGTTTGGAATGATTGTTTGCTCCGCTTCAACGTGAGGTTCCTGTGAAGTCACCTCGAAAGTTTCGTCAGTTTAGCCCTCTATCGTCTCGTTCGTTTGACCGCGTGATTTCTAAATTCTCCTCCTTACAATTGGGCCGTCACCATCCTGTCAAGATTCCTTTTTGGCAACTCTTCAAAGGGATTCTATATGGATTGAGCATTGTCTCAGTCTGGGGAGTAGCGCTACCTACCCTCGCAGCAGAGCGGATTACGCTTCGGCTTGGCCCCATTGAGCAGCCGATCGCCCTTGAAGATTTAGAAGCTTTTGCAGAAACGGGAGAGGTGCCATCTGGGTTGCGCCTATTTGCACCCGTGTTAACAGATGATGTGCGGCAAGCGCTGCGGAGTCATATTCAGCTCAATCCGGACGTGAGCGATCGCCTGGTTGACGATTTACTAAGGTCAACGGAAGGCGGGCGGTTGCTCGAAACCCTAGAACTCGCGATTCCAGAGAGTGCTCCTGAAGATATTCAGCAGGCTCTAAAGCTCGCCGTCCATGACCAGGACGGACTGAGTTTATTGGGGTTTCTGCGCGCATTTCCCGATGAGGTGATTACCCTAGATACCACCTCGGCGATCGCTCTCGCCTCTCAACTCAATCTGCCCTACTGGCAAAGTCATGCACTCAGCTCAGTGCTAGAGCGAGAATTAACTGTTCCGTCTGACCCGTTTCAAGCCGCATTTGACCCAACCGCCAGTGGGCATGAGCGCGTTCGTCAGCAAACGTTAAAATTCCAAGATAGGGAGCGCGATCGCACGATTCCGGTTGACCTGTATTGGAGTCGCTGGAGCCGAGGACCCCTCGTTGTCATTTCTCATGGCTTTGGTGCCGATCGCCGATTTTTAAGCTATCTTGCTCAACACCTTGCCTCTCAAGGGTTGACCGTTGCCGCATTAGAGCACCCCGGCAGCAATGTGGCGTGGCTGGCTGGCATTACGCTGGGTGAATCTGGTAGCGGACGATTGAGTGATATTCTCCCTGCAACTGAATTTATCGATCGCCCCAAAGATGTGAGCTTCTTGTTGGATGAACTTGCTCGCCTAAACCGATATTCCAGCATACTGGGCGGTCGGCTCAATACTGACAAGGTGACGGTTATTGGGCATTCATTAGGGGGCTACACGGCGTTAGCGCTGGCAGGAGCGACATTGGATATCGCATCTCTGCAACAGTTCTGCAATGAGCGGAGTCTGGTCGAGCTTTCTCCGGCCGATTGGCTCCAATGCACTGCCAATGATTTATCTGCGAATCAGCCGAGTTTCCGTGACTCCCGCGTATCTCGCGTGATCGCGCTCAATCCGGTGATGGGTCGTATTTTTGGAGCATCTGGGTTGTCGATGATATCGACGCCTGCGATCATTTTGTCTGCGACTGAAGATTCTATTACGCCTGCTGTCAGCCAGCAGTTGGTGCCGTTTTCGCAACTCGCGAACCCTGACCAGCTTTTGCTAACTGCGATTGGAGGAACCCACTTGAGCGCAGGCGACCCGGCCAATCTAAACTATGCCTTGACCCAGAGTCTGTTTTTGCGAGAAAAACGCCGAGAGGAAACTGACGAACTTCGTCAGATGTTGCAAGGGCTCAGCCTAGCGTTTGTTAAGCAAGATACGCCCGAAGCTGAACTCTATGAATCATTTCTAACACCGGAATATGTCCAGGCGTGGTCGACTGATTCGATTAAGCTGAGGCTCAATCACGACGTTCCACCCAACCTTCATGATTGGTTTCAGATGGCATCTGGCCCGCTGGAGCAAGTGATGTCTCCAACGGTGCCCAAGCGTAAAAAGCATCAACAGGAGACTGTATTAACTACTAGCATTAATTATTTGTCAAAAAATTTGCCGTTGATGATGTTTATTCCTCCGCTGAGCTTACCGCTGGCGGCGTCTCGGTTTTTTAGTCGTCCCAGACGGCGGCGGCGGCGATCGCGCTTGTAACACGCGCTCGTAACAAAAGACACCGAGTGCGATCGCTCGATGTCATCCAGGGGAGTAAAATTCCAATATCGCTTGCTCGCGATCGGTTGCTGATACAATCATGACTTCACCAGAGTATTGGTCTGGCAATGATCACTCAATGGGGGTTAGAGCATTTGGAATGAACTGGCAAGACTTGACAACTGCTCAATCAGAACAAGCCCTCTGGTTAATTGGTGGCTTGATGTTTTTGCTGCTAGGGATGCTAGTAGGAGAACCTAGCATTGCTGCAATTGGTTTGGCTGCACTGATTACGGCGATCGCAGCGTTAAATATACCCTCTGTGGCCGTCCAATTGTTGTTGTGGAGTATTTTGTCTATTTCGTTAGCTGTCGTGATGCGCGGTATGGTGCCTCAGCAGTCGGCTGAGCTGCAATCGAATATCGAAGCCGAAGTTTCTGATACGATTCCTCAGGGTGGAACCGGAGAAGTAGCATATCAAGGATCGCTCTGGAAAGCTCGATGTCAAGTCTCCGACGTGGCGATCGCCACAGGGCAAGCCGTATATGTCTTGGGTCGGCAAGGCAATACATTGATTGTCTTGCCGATTAATTTTGCAGACGACACGATTAGCGATCGCAAACGATAGACATTTTCCCTGCAGTCAATCATCTGTAGCCTTTATTGGAGGAATGGGTATAAAGCATCCTCTAAGGCGCGAGTTGTTAAAGGTTATTCGGGCAATAACGTAGAGTTTTGTAGCAGCTCAAACTCATCTGGCAAAAATGGCCCATCGGGTGCAGATTCGATGGTGCCATCACCATTTTCAGATTGCTTTTTAATGAAGTATATTCCTGATTGGGTCATGCTTGAAATTTTGCCCACTCTCCCTTTTGAAGTCCCTTTTACTACTTTGACAAATGTTTCAGTCGTATAAGGATGCTCCGTATTCAAGGGATAGGAGTAATTACAATCAGATTGCATTTGGGTCGCCTCAGGTTGCGTTAACTGATTTTGGTGTACTGTTTTGCAGCCTCATATTTCATGTAGGACTGCTATAGCGATTTAGGATCGCTTGTGAATTGTGTGTGAGCGGTGGGGCGGGCGCCGCCGCTCACAACCTACCTGGAATTGCTAAGTACCTCGGCACAATTAAAAACCAAATTCAAAACCCTGCGCTGCCCGCGCAGCGCAGGGTTTTATGGGTTCTATAGTTAATTGTGACCACCGACTTATATAAATTACGGATCTTCAACGGCATCAAGTTCTGATTCGAGCAGAAAAAGAGTCGTTTTCCTGCTCGTTCGATGAAGCTCTTGATCGGGGTTGATTGGCATTTCGACTGCATAAAGCCAATCAGTTGAATCAACGCGGCGAGTTTTGATTTTGCCGATTCCTCCTATGAAAGCGACCCTTTGATTTTGATGAAACTTAGGCATTTTCAATGCACTGCTATTCATGGAGATAGACACTTGGATATCCTCCTATATTCAAATTATTCGGCATCAATGTAACTGCCAAACATACATTCAATACGCGAATTAAGGTGATGATTAATTGGCGATCGCCGTTAAATCAGACACTGCATCTGAACAATTCAAAACCTCTTGAGCCCGTTCCAGATTGGCTTGAGTTCCTGTGGAAATCAACAAATATCGCCCAGCTCTGACTTGGGTCTCATATCGAAGTGCATCTTTTTCAGACATGCCGAGACTCGATAAAATGCTGGTTAAACTACTTAACGCATTAGTATCTAAATCATCGCCAGCAGTTTCTTCAATTAACTGTCCCAACGAACTTGTTAAATAACCCGCAACAATTACAGATCCGACTCCTGGAATAAAAAGGAGTCCTGCGCCTTTTAATAAGCTAAATAATCCTCCGATCCAGACACCAAAATGGACTTCTTCATCTTTCCCAATGTCTTCTTGTCCATGCCAAATTAGAAATCCGTGGATATTATCTGTGGTTTTATAATTCTTCCCGATGATCGATAACTGATTGGTATTAAAGCCATCTCTCTCTAATGTCTTAACAGAATTTTCTACTTCAAATTGAGTCGTAAATGTTTCTATGATTCCGTTGATATTTTTCATCTCTACTCTCCCCTAATTCATCTCAATCGGTTATGAATTTTCACCTTCAAGATTCAGCACAAAACAGAGCCTCAGACAAGCGATACTTGTCTTATTCACCCATCTGGGATTGCTATAGTGATCAATCATTTATTAGTTTCGCAGTGCAAATTTCTCTTAGAGCTTGGGACGATATATCAATCCCAGATGGGTTGTGAGCGGTGGGGCGGGCGTCGCCCGCCCCACCGCTCACATACAATTTACAAGCGATTTAGGATCGCTATAATGAATGTCATCGTTAGAATTTTCATCACGATTCGAGAGCCAAATGCTCAAATTTGAGCACCTTCTCTAAGAGAAATTTGCACTGCGGTAAGACTGATGAGAAAGACTAAACTCGTCTTTATCTACAGTCAGTGAGCTTAATAATGGATGGAAAGTTCCTTTATTAAAAGAATCGTTAGAAAACTGGAGTCTTCGGAACAGTCTCTCAGCCTTGAGTGACTGCGAAAGATTTTAATACCTTCCAAAAACGCTATTGCAATCTACGCTAATACTC
>DBGGTD010000426.1:0-3112 GCA_051162585.1 Elainellaceae cyanobacterium | reverse complement strand
CAATTATTCCAATTGTTCACAGTCAAATCGTCAGTCACCTACGGCGTTTTCATCAACTGAGGTATCTTGCCCAACTACCCTCTACTAATGCTTAAAGTCTAATTTATTCCTAGCACCTTAAACGGTTGCTGCCACACCGACGACATTCCCTACTTAGTAAGATTAGAATATCAGACGACTTGGCTCAACCCTGATTTGCAAACCGGGCAATCTGATCTTTTAGAAAAACCTGCTCAGTTGAACTAAGCTGCTCTAGTGTTCTAAATAAAATTTGCTGTCGCTGCTTTTGAGGAAACTTTGACATGTTTGATAGCAGCTTTGGCATATTCTGAACATCACGAGTTCGCGTTAAACCTGACAATGCATATGCAAACTTGCTCACGATCGTGAGTGGGGCATCAGCCATTAAAAAGCCTCAATAAACTTTAGAAACATCCATCCAAAAATTAGTCACGCGGACGGCGGTTTTCTTTAGCTTAGATCAAGTTAAAAGAATGAGGATAAATGCAGTGCATTACTACAAGCCTCATTAGATCTTTGAGGATTATATTAAAATTTATCTGAGAGGAAATCGTCCTCAAGATATAAATTGAATTCTTGTCTATAGCGATCCTAAATCGCTTGTGAACTGCTCAAAGCCCATCTAGGATTGCTATAGCAGTTGACCACAGATTAAGGTGAAATATGTGCGATCGCCCAGCATCTCTGCCAAGAGAACTTGTTAGGTTATGTAAATTCTCTCTCAACGCATTCCCGGGATCAATCCCGTGCTGAGCCGTTTCATTGCCTTATTAGCAATATCGGCATAGCGAGCTTCGCCACAGAGAATTTGGCCCATCTTTTGGGTTGCCGACGGGCGTTTAATCCCAACGTTGTAGCCAATGTTGGGCACTCGATAAAACAGACTGGCAAGCCGCTGAGCCCAAATTAAATCAGCTCCCCACTCATGATGGATAGTCTGGGTGTAATGCTCTAGAGCGTCCTTCTCTCCGGCGATCGCCCGATCAATGGCCTCAGCAGCTTTGACGCCGCTAAAGATAGAAGGGCGGATGCCTTCTGCGGAAAATGGGTCGACTACACACGCCGCCTCGCCTGCTAAGATCGCATTTTGAGTATGGAGGGTCTGATTCCCATCCCATAGGCAAATAGGATGCCCAAATTGCCGCGTCGTTGTCAGATCAACGCCAAACATCGTGGAATATTCGGTCAAAATCTTCTTAAAATCTTGAGGTTCTCCGCCTCGAAACGTGCCTACACCAATGGAATACCCGTCTGCCTTCGGGAAGTTCCAGATATAGCCGTTTTTTACCATGCCAAACTCGAAGTGAATGGATTGCGGCGTTTTCACATCTGCAACGGCTTCTGCCTCTAGCGCACCTGCAAACCGGAGCTTGCGGTTCTTGAATCCGAGCCATTTTGCCATCGATCCTTTGGCCCCGTCTGCGGCAATGATGAATCGCCCCTCAACCGGATCACTCGTCGTATTGACTTGCCAGCGATCGCTCTTAAATTCAAGCCCCATGACTTTTGTGCGATCGCGCAATTCTGCCCCCTGATTCTGAGCTTGCTTCACCAAGAAGTGGTCAAACACATCTCGCCGCACCATCCAAATCGGTTCAACGACATCCAGCGCCACTTCGACAGGGTCGCCCATCTTCCAGGTATATCGAAGAGAATTAATCTTTAGAGAAATGGCAGGGGTAAAGTCAAAGTCAAACCACTGAGCAACTTGAGGGGACACACCACCCCCGCAAGGCTTGTAGCGAGGAAGGCTGGCTTTTTCTAGGACGAGTACTGAGCGTCCCCGTTTGGCAAGGTGATACGCAGCAGACCCTCCGGCTGGACCTGCGCCAACCACAATGCAGTCATACATGAGGCTTATTTCACTCTAAACGGTGGTGATATCTACTTCTTTTTCAGCCAGAAGCTCATCAATTTTTTTCACATATTTGTCGGTGAGTTTCTGAATGCTGTCTTGCAGATCGCGCGATTCGTCTTCAGAAATGTCGCTATTCTTTTCTTGCTTACGTACCGAATCAATCGCATCCCGACGAACATTTCTAACAGACACGCGGCCTTCTTCAGCAATTTTAGATGCAACCTTAACCAGCTCTTTACGGCGATCGCTCGTTAACGGAGGAATATTGAGTCGCACAATGGAACCATCATTGTTTGGATTGAGCCCCAAATCCGACATTTGAATTGCCTTTTCAACCGTGGTCAGACTGCCTGGGTCATAGGGTTGAATCGTAATCGTTGACGCGTCGGGGGTAGCAATGTTGGCGAGAGATTTGAGCGGGGTGGGTGTCCCATAATAATCGACCATCACCCGATCGAGAATGGCTGCATTTGCACGGCCAGTGCGAATACTGTTAAACGATCTGAGCGTTGCTTCAATCGCTTTCTGCATCTGATATTCAACGTCAGCTAATTTCACAAGAACCTCCGACAATCGTTCCAATTGATTCTCCCATAACGGCTCGACAAATGTTTCCTTGAACAGAGAGGTCGAACACGATAATAGGAATATTATTATCTTTACATAAGGCGATCGCCGTACTATCCATCACTCGCAAATCTTGAGCCAGAACATGCCCATACGTTAGGCTCTGAAAGCGTCGAGCATGAGGATTGGTCTGTGGATCAGAATCATATACGCCATCCACTTTTGTCGCCTTAAAGACGACTTCTGCATTAATTTCAGCAGCTCTCAGAGCAGCCGTTGTATCGGTCGTAAAAAATGGATTCCCAGACCCGGCTCCAAAAATCACAACTCGGCTCTTTTCAAGATGCCGAATAGCCCGACGGCGAATATAGGGTTCGGCAATTTCCTTCATCTCAATTGCAGTCTGCACTCGCGTCGGCACCCCCATCCGCTCAAGAGCATCTTGCAACGTCATTGCATTCATGACGGTAGATATCATGCCAATATAGTCAGCAGTGGCTCGATCCATGCCGGCAGCAGCACCTTTGACGCCTCGAAAAATATTGCCGCCTCCAACCACGATGGCGATTTGAATGCCACTGGCGATGACTTCGGAAACTTCTTGTGCAATCGTCTGCACAACGGCGGGTTCGATCCCATAGGAGAGGCTGCCCATGAGGGCTTCAC
>DBGGTD010000425.1:0-8248 GCA_051162585.1 Elainellaceae cyanobacterium | reverse complement strand
ATGGTTTAGTCAGTGGTTCAGTGAATGCAGGCCCATAAAATCTTCTTAGTTCTTCGAATAAATTCAAATCATCTACCCAGACAACTGAACTAGCGTACAACCCATTTTGAGCAAGAGACGATGACTGCTGGCCGAAATGCGTTAATGTCTGTTCCAAGAGGGGGGCTGTTGGAGACCGATCCAGTCCATTTGGGCTAAACAAATGATTCATCGGCATGTTCACCGATTGCACCGGCGTTGGTAAACGCTGAGAATGAGCAGCGGGGTGAATGGCAATCTCGCCTCGCGTTACACCAATCGCAATGACGAGCAATAAGCAGGCGATAAACGTTAAGCCAAGGATAAACAGAGCAAAAATCTCACCGGGTGAAAGGGGGCGATCGGTCGGATCGAGATAAGCGGAACGGCTTCGATATTTATGAGAATGGCTGACTGGGCGATCGAGATGAGCAGGTGCTTGGATGACAGAGAATCGAGAGTAGCCAATCTTTAGGTCATAGGCCACGCGTCTTTCAGGACTACTTAAGGTTGCATACGCTTCATTAAGTTCTTGAAATCTAGCAGTTGCTACAGCAGGAGGCAAGCTGGTGGTATCAGGATGATAGAGCTTACTCATCTCTCGATACGCGCGACGAATCTGTTGCACGGTTGCCCAAGGTGGCAAATTTAGCAGCGAATAGTAGGTATTTCCCCGCTCTTCTTGTAACACGCACTGCCCTCCAAGGGTGAATCCCCCCATTAGCACTGGGGATAACCTCATGAACTACTTTTCTGATATTCTAACGACCTTCGCTGAACGAGATAAACTAACCTTGTCGTAGGATGATAGGTAACCTAAATGGGGTCCCAGCATTCTCCACGGGTTAGGCGGATTTGCGCCAGCGTAAATATAACGGGAATAACACGGCCATAGTTTGTGGCGATCGCCCGCCATCCTAGATCGGCAAAAAACCAGATCCAGAGAGCAGGCCCAATGAATGCGAACATGGTGCGCACAGCGCCGTAGCGTGCTGCGTTCATCGTCATTCCTCGACTCGCTATTTGGAGAGCCGCCCGACTTTGGATTTGAGTCGCAACTGTGGTTCCGCCCCGAACAATAGCCTGTCGAGCAACTTGATAGCTGGCTGCATGCAGAGCAAACTGACGAGCAATATGCTGGAGTAGCCAGGGACGAATCACCGAGCTCACTGCGATCGCGCTGCTGCCCTTAATAATCAACGCTAACGGATCCCGTTGCAGCGACAGCGGCAGCTGTTGGGTCAGATTTGATTGGGAGAGCGATCGCTCGACTCGCCCTCTAAGCTGCTTTTTTTGCGAACTCGGTAAACGCCTCCAGGTTCGATTTAAGATGTGGAGAAAAATTTCAGCTTCCAGGTCTGTTGTAGACCAGCTATCCGAGTAAGAGACTTTAAGATAGCAACAGACTCGAATCAAAACCTGACGGTAGCTAACTCCCTCAGTTTGTTGCCTCAAGACCGTCACGCCATCGGCTGCCAAAAATCGAAATCGATGTTCTAAGTGATCGAGCCATGTGTTTCGATCATGACTCTGCACCTGCGGCAGATCGGGTCTCATCGCATAATCTAACGGATTAAACTGGGGGCGAAATAAAATATCTGTTAGATCCCGCAACTCGTCATCCGTTGCTAACTCAAGCCCTGTTCTCAACTCATCCATCCCTAAACTCCCTTTAACCACTAGAGTCTATTTCTGTCGCCCGTGTTCTACTGACCCATATTCTACTGAATTGACGAACGAAAGGATGCAAGACATGGTGTTTGATGTGGCTGTAATTGGAGCGGGTTTAGCTGGTTTAGTGTGTGCTCGACAACTTCATCAGGCTGGATATCGGGTTGTTGTTCTCGAAAAATCGAGAGGGCTAGGTGGGCGAGTCGCTACACGCCGAATTCAGGGATATCAGTTTAACCACGGCGTGCCTTATCTGGAAGCGCAGGGAGAATTATCGCAACAATTACTGACGTCTCTGGAACAGCGTGGAACTATAATCCCGTGGACTGGGCACGTATATGATCTGACCAGCGATCAATCTGTCACACCACCTCTCATTCAGCGATTCGATGGAGCTCGTCGTTACCACGCACAGTCTGGGTTAACATCGGTGGCAAAAGATCTCGCCGAAAATTTGGAGATTTATCGAAATCATCGAGTTCGAGCGATCGCCCTATCCACAGACTTGACGCATCAAGTCTGGACGTTGCATATCGACACAAATCCTAATTCTGCGATCGCCTCTATTCAGACAAACGCAGTTGTGATGGCAATCCCAGCCCCTCAAGCATTAGCGCTTATCAGCCCACTCATGCCGCTAGACAGCATCCAAGATGCAGCTATTACGCTAAAGTCCATTAGATTTGAGCCTTGCTTAAGCGTCATGGCAGCTTATCGACCATCTGCTATTTCTGATTGGCAAGAAAAGGCGACATCCCAGTCATTTATTCACTGTGGTGATCATCCTGATCTAAGACTTGCCACCCTTGTGAAAGCAAATGATTCGGCCTCTCTCTTGGCGACCGCTGTCATTCAAAGTAGCGCTGACTATGCTCGCCAGCATTTAGAACTTTCTGATCTAGAGCCAATCGGCCAACAATTGCTTCATCAGGCAGATCGACTCTTAGGAGATGGGCTAAACTCGCCAGAATGGTTACAAGTTCATCGGGGGCGCTATGCGTTTTGCAGCACATCTTATTCAAAACCATACCTGGCGATCGCTCATCCGCTTCCAATGGTATTTAGTGGCGACTGGTGTCAAGGATGCCAAATCGAGGATGCGCTACGATCCGGCAGTGAATCTGCCATGTTCATCAACCGCCATCTTCAAAACCGACCCCTCTCAAACGCCACAAAAATTTGAGGTGAAGCGCATTAACGCGCTTCACCTCACCACATGTTCATACGATAATCTTATCTGAACGCCGTAAACACTCGTAAACAATCAAATTCTTACGTCCAATCGTTCAGCACAACCTTAATTTCGCCGTGACGTATTTTGCTGGGTTTCGTTATTTCCCCCGTCCTCATTGGAGTCTTGCTCATCATCTCCGGAAGAATTACTGCCCATATTGGGTGAACGTCTCCGATTAAAGCGACCGCCGCTGGTGCGCTTACGGAATTTACGAGCGTATGCCTGGTTACGAAGTGCTTTCTCTTTCTTTAGGTTGCGGCGTTTAGCCATGCTTACCTCTTCAGCGTAATGGATCAATTAAGAGAGACAAAGATTTCAAGGATTAATAGGCCCAGAATCATGCCTTAGATAAATCTCTAACCCATGAAGGTCATAGACATCAACTTTAACATAATCCTTCGAGTTGCTGCTTGAGAGCGGTTTTGAAGGGGATTAGACAGGCTCAGTCGATCAGCATAACAACCATGCGATGTCGGTTGTTAGCGATTAGCAATCCACAATCCGCCGGGCTTCTAGCCTGACATTTCAGCGATCGCACTCACCTGGGCAAATACATAGTGGTTTTTTCCCAATTCTTTGGCAGAGTACATAGCTTTGTCAGCTACGGCAATCAAATCTTCAACACTCGCACCATTATCTGGGTACATGCTGATTCCGATACTCGTCGTCATAGCAATGGTTTTTCCTTCAATTGCAAAGCTTTGCGACAGCGTATTGAGGATTTTTTGGGCAACTCGGTCGACATGCTGAATGCTGGGAATAGCAGGTAAGATCACAATAAATTCATCCCCACAGAGTCGAGCAACGGTATCGCTGCTTCTCAAACAGCCGGTCAGACGTTGAGCGACCGCTTTGAGTAACAAATCGCCTATTAAGTGCCCCTCAGTATCGTTAATTAACTTAAAGCCATCCAAATCGAGGAATAGAATAGCGATCAGATGATTGGTCTGAGTTGCCCATTCAATAGACTGTCCGAGTCGTTCGTGAAGCAGCTTTCGATTCGGTAATCCTGTTAGGGGATCATGATATGCAAGACGTCGCAGATGGTTTTCTGTCTCCTTCAACTCTGCATTAGAACGCACGAGATCCGCTGCTGTCCGTCTGAGTTCTTCTTCTATCTGCTTTCGCCGAGTGATGTCTCTGATGATTCCCACTAAAAATAAATTGCCAGCCGCATCTTGATGAAGCGATCGCTTCGTCGCAATTGAATAGACCGTACCCTTGATATCAGTAAATGTTTCTTCAACTTCATGCTCAGTAGCAGATTTGAACGTTAAATCATCTTGCTTACGCAAGACATCTGCTTGCTGCGGAGGCAAAAAATCCTGTTCTGAGCGCTCAAGTAAGTCTTCTAACGAACACCCCATGAGGCGACAATATGCTTCATTAAGGACAATCCAGCGATGCTGCTTGTCTTTGACATATACAGGGTCAGGAATGGTATTGATTACTGAGTGCAAAAATTCCTTAGATTTTTTGAATTCTTCTTCGAGATGGGCAATATATCCTGTAATCACAACTCCTGATCCCACAATACTGAGTAAGGGAGGAACCATGGGAATCCACCAGTTTAGAAGAAGCATTGTGTAACAGATGCTTGTCAGGCTTCCTGCCAACGCCAGTACTCCGAGCGCTGACCATTCAGGCGAGCGAATTTTCCAGCACAGCCCGGCTGATACCAATGCCCACCCGAAAACCCAACCCCATTCCAACGGCTCTGGAGGAGCTTGGATCAATCCTTGTCCTGAGGTTGCTGCGGTTAAGATTTGGCTGACAAAGTGAGCATGAAGCTCTATGCCTGATGTTGGGCGTGCATCTCGTGTTAGCCCGCCACTATATGAGGTGTAAAAAAAATCTTTAAGGCTAGCCGCTGTCGATCCAATCAACACAATGCGATCGCGCATCAATTCGTCCGACACATGACCGTTCAACACATCAGTAATTGAAACGGTTGAGAAACTATGAGACGCCCCGCGCAAATTGGCGAGAATTTGATATCCCCCACTATCAATGCGAATGTAGGCACCATCCTGTGATTCGAGTTGACGGAAAATACCTTGCCCTAGTTGTAAATAGCTAGGATTCCCAGAGGCAGCAGCTTCAGACAAAATGCCATCTGACTCAAGATACATTTCAGCCACTCGTAATGCGAAGCTTGTATGCGGCCCGTCTTCTAATGTCCAAAACAGCATCGCTCGCCTGACTCGCCCATCCGGATCGGCAACGACATTGTTAAACCCAATTTGCTGGTTCTCATCGAGGATGGCGGGTGGGTCAACTCCGGGACTTTGAGAATCTACAAGTTTTTCAATCCCCACTAAATTAGGAGTGTTGTGAAATACGGTTTGCAGTGCGTCATATCCTGGATTGACCGGAAGTTCACGATAGATATCTAACCCAATGACTCTGGGCTGGTAAGATTTGACCGTCTCTAAAAAAACAGCCATTTGAGCATCAGAAATAGGCCACTTTTGAAAACGATTAATATCTTGATCGTCAATTGTGATGATGATGATTCGATCGTCTTGAGGTTTGGCAGGACGAAGCCGAATGGTTTGGTCAAACGCGGCTAATTCAGATGACTGCAATAATCCTGCAAATCGCAAGAGGAGAACGCACGCAGTCACAGCAGATGCAGTCAGCCATACCCGACGCTCCTCATAAAACCAATGACCCAATTTAGAACCCCATTGGGTCAGCTTAGTACCTTGGCTGGTCATTTGGTGTTTTGTCAAATCTCCTCATGCCAGCAGTAGAAGAAGCTCCGAGTTGAGAGCCAGGTGCTGGTTTGGTTTCAAGGTTGCCCTGGGAATCGAGATAAATAACGTACCGAAACGAATTCACGTCTTTTTGATATTTAACTTTTTGATATTCAGCCAGTTTTATAGCTTTATGCTCTCGCGTAAGAACGTCGAACATGTATAAAGTCGAACGTGTATAAACCAGTGGCATGGGGGGGCTGTCCACAAATCTAAGCTATCGTGATGAGATTTAGAGGGTGGAATGTTCTGACTGCTCAAGAGAGGCGATCGCATTTCTACCATTTTTTAAGAAAGTTTAACTAAAGCAAAATTTCTTTCATATTTGGTTCTGATCTGCAAAGAATTGTTATCCTCTATACACAATCTCAATTTAATTAACAACGAAGGAACAAACGTATGAAAACTTCGAAACATTTAGGGCAATCATTCTCAATGGGGCTGCTATTACTTGTGGCATGTTCGGCACTAGTGGGTTTAATGTTTCTTGAAAGTGGGTTCTTGAAGTAGGTGTAGCGAAGCTTAGAACACCTAGAATCATAAATTATTTTCCTCGGTAACTAGATTTCATTAGAAAAAATCGCCCCTCGACGCAATGCTGGCTAATTGAGCAAAAGCCCACAGCAGAGAGAGGCGTTTTTGTTAATGATTCGGATGAGCACTTTTATAGCCGTACGCTCTCGCGTTAGGATGCTGAACGTGTGTAGAGCCCGCCGCGGTAGCTCTACACACGAACCTGAGCCCGTAGGGCCATATAGCAGGCAGCCATCAGCACTTAGCTCTCAACAATCGGATATCAGCTTTTCGCTAAATGCTGACTGCTGCTCCAGAGTATTTTTTGCAGATCTCTAAGGCTACAGTCGACGCAAAAGGCTCATGCCGTGAGTATCAGTTCCGCAGGTATGCAGAAGCTTGTAGGCTTGAGCGAGATGATAAACCTCGTGAGTTTGCCGAGGAGATGGTCGCCAGGGAGATGGATTGCCGTAAGCATAAAACGTTTCAACCCCGTCAATTCCAATTTGTGCAGCAGCAGGAATTAGCTCGCTTGGAGCTTGCCGATATCGACTCGGGTGAGCCAGCACTGTAATGCCCCCGGCAGCATGAGCTGCATCAATCACCTGGTTTGCCTGATAGGCAGATCCACTGGTGAGTTGGCGTTGCAAATAGGGCTGCATCGCAACGTGGTAAGGATTGAACGCATAGCAAAGGATATGAACTTCGCTTTCAAGTAAGTTGGCATTGATTTCAACGCCAGCCCATAGTCGCGGCGGCTTAGCACCTAGAGGTTGAGCTGATATCCATTGTTGAAGCCGTTTTTGGGCGCGATAGTATCCGTCAATGGTGTGATGGTCAGTAATTGCAAAGTGATCTAACTCGTTAGCTAGAGCTTGTTCGATGAGAAGTTCAGGGGTAAGTTGACCATCTGAACAGACTGTATGCATGTGAAAATTAAGCGTTTCAGGGCAGCTCTCAGCCGTCACTGTCTGAAAAATATGCTTAAGAAGCGTGGCATCTTGGTCTGCGAATTGAGAAGCAGCAGAAGCGAAAGCAAGATTGACAGCCATGACTCCTTGGATATTGCTTTGCAATGTTAATGTTCAACTCTACTATATTCGGTCAGTGCCCAATCGGTCAGGAACCGAATCGACTTCGGGGTCTACTCGTAACAGATCGGAGCAGATGTGACATGTGTACTGGTGCGTATGCCTTATGTAGCTTGAGGTTCTGCTTTGACCAACAAAACGACCGAATAGACCGCAATTCCCTCTTCTCGCCCGGTTGGGCCTAGCTTTTCATTGGTCGTTGCTTTGATGCTGATGCGATCGCCCGATATCGTCAAAACGTCAGCAAGGCGATCGCGCATAAGTTTCAGATATGGCTTCATCTTAGGTCGTTCAGCAATGATTACGGTATCTAAGTTGCCAATACGCCACCCGTGATCTTGAATCAGACCGTTCACTTGAGCTAGCAATTCTAAACTGTTTGCGCCTGCCCACGTCGCGTCGCTCGGTGGAAAATAATGCCCAATATCACCCAGGCTGAGCGCTCCGAGCATGGCATCCATGATGGAGTGCGTCAATGCATCAGCATCGCTATGCCCCATCAGGCCTAACTCGTGAGGAATGTTGATCCCGCCGAGAATCAGAGGGCGATCGCTCACAAGTCGGTGTATATCGTATCCATTACCAATGCGAATGTTCATGATTCAACTAAAATGTCTTACTTGCTATTTTCTCTAATCCTTCTTTCGGCTTGGGTCATGAAGCCAATGTTCATATAAGTCAGGACGGCGATCGCGCGTTCGTTGGATTTGTTGCATCCGTCGCCACTGAGCGATCGCCGCATGGTTGCCCGAAAGCAGCACCTCAGGAACTTTCCACCCTCGAAACTCAGCCGGACGAGTATATTGCGGATAATCTAACAACCCATCTTCAAAACTTTCGGCTTTGAGTGATTCAGCCTTACCCACCGTACCGGGCAGCAGGCGAATGACGCCGTTAAGAAGCGCCAAGGCAGGAATTTCGCCACAGGTCAGCACAAAATCGCCGAGCGACACCTCGCGAGT
>DBGGTD010000424.1:0-2579 GCA_051162585.1 Elainellaceae cyanobacterium | reverse complement strand
CAATACATCATGCAAATGTATCAACTTGAGTATGCGCAACCGTATGAATGGTCGAAACCCATTCCCACGGTCAATCCGAATGAGGTGATGTGTATTCTCACGCGGTACTTCAAAGGGTTGAACGATTAACCAAAACCCAATGATGGTAAGGGGGTATGTAAGGGCATGACAATGTCATGCCCCTACCTGATGCGCTATTCGTACCTAACAGTGTCTATCCCTGATTCAAAGACGCGATATTTGAAGAGGAAGGGGTTTGAGATGAGAAGCAAGCCCAGACTCAACGCGTCTCTAGTCAATGTGCAAATTTATGGCCAAGTTGACTGAGCAGGAACGCTGATCGCTCTGCCGTAAAAATTCAATTAAGCGTCTGACAGACCCATTTTCAGCGTATCTCAGATAGACAGCTGACGTATTACCCAGTCAAGATCGCTAAAGGTCTGCTAAGGTCTAAATGATTGATCATTATCTAACTTCTCCGAACAACCGTGCTTGAGTATTTACCTCCACTCAATAACCATAATTTGCCCTATCCGGATACCATTCATCCGATTGTGGTGCATTTCGTGATTGCAATGGTTCTGTTTGCAGTCGTGTGCGATTTGATCGGCTATTTCAGCAAAAACACCCGCTTGTATGAGGTGAGCTGGTGGAATATGACCTTTGCCACGGTATCGATTTTCATCGCTATTATTTTCGGTCAAATTGAAGCTGGGCTGGCAGACCCCTATGCTGCCGCTGTGGGTGACCTAAACCTGCACACCATCATCGGCTGGTCTCTGTCTGGCATCATCGCTGCCATTACGGGCTGGCGCTACATCATCCGCATTCGCACCCCAGAAACGCTGCCTGTATCCTACTTGGGTGTGAATGGGGTGCTAACCGCTATCGTGCTGTTTCAGATCTATCTGGGTGATAAGCTGGTATGGGTCTATGGCCTACATTCTGAACCCGTGGTTGACGCCATTCGTGGAGGGACGCTGTGATAATAACGCCTCTGATTGCCGACGTGGGCGCGAACAACCTGCCCTACACAATTCCCATTCACCCAAATCTGGTTCATCTGACGCTTGGGCTGTTTATTGTGGCGATCGCCTTTGATATTGTCGGCGCGCTCTTTCCCTTAGAAAAGCCAGTGTTCAAGTTTCTGGCGATTCCAGCTACCCGCTCCAATTTGTTTGATGTGGGGTGGTACAACATAGTCGCCGCCGCAATCATCACCTTTTTCACGGTCGCGGCAGGGTTTTACGAACTGTTGACCGCGCATCTCCCGAGTGACACGACAAGCGCTTGGGGATTGGGCGCAATGGAAACAGCGATTTGGCACGGCCTGAGTGGCGTGTTACTCCTGGCTCTGATCGTCGGCATGACCGTATGGCGAGGGTTTCAACGCTATGTTTGGCGACAAGACCGCTCGTTACAAGTGCAGTGGTCATACTTAGTAGCAGGGTTGGTCATTTTTGGGTTGATGTTTGCTCAAGGCACGCTGGGGGCGCATCTGGGTGGTGAATTTGGACTGCACGTCACGGCGGATCAAATGCTACGGTCTGGAAGTGACCCCAACACTCTCTAACTCATCGCTCAATCATACATTTCATCTAATCTTAAATAGAACGCTGTCGCCGTTAGTCCTGAATCCTATAAAAACACGATCAACGTAGCCATGAAACGACGCAATATCGTGATACTGACCCTCCTGGCGATCGCCTATGCCCTGATCAGTCTCTGGGTCGGTCAGCAGGCATATCGCTGGATGCCCGCCCAGGCATCTGCCGAGGCCGTGCTGGTTGATAATCTGTTTAGTTTTCTAGTGACCCTAGGCACCTTTATATTCCTTGGGGTGACAGGGACGCTGCTGTTCTCAGCGCTGTTTCAGCGAGCCGCTAAGTATGATTTCAGCGATGGACCCGCGATTGAAGGCAATGTCACCCTAGAAGTCGTATGGACAGCTATTCCCTTCGCCCTGGTCATCTGGATTGGCACCTACAGCTTTCAGATCTATGACCAGATGGGCATTCTGGGCTCGATAGAAGGGGCTCCCATGTCAATGGGAATGCCTGTGGCAGAAGCGGCTCCACTCGTCGCTGAGGCTGCTGAAGAATCTGAGGCTCCCATTGAAGTCCGCGCTCGCCAGTGGGCCTGGGAGTTTCATTACCCCAACCAAGACATCACCAGCACAGAGCTTCACCTGCCAGTCAATCAGCGGGCTACTCTGTTGCTGTCATCCGAAGATGTGCTCCACGGGTTCTATGTCCCTGCCTTCCGCGTCAAACAAGATGCAGTGCCTGGGCGGGAAATTGATTTTGAATTCACGCCGATTCGAGAGGGGCGCTACCGCCTACGAGATTCTGAGTACAGTGGCACCTACTTTGCAGCCAATCAAACCCATGTGGTCGTCGAATCTGCCGATGAGTATCAGCAATGGCTGGCGATCGCCGCTGCCAATCCTCCCACTCCTGCTGAAAACCCTGCATTTGATGAATTTAAGCAGGCTGAGCAAAACCCTATTAGTTTGGGCTGGCAATCTGTAAAGCCTGCCCCATCTCCTGTCGTCAATTACGCCAGTTCAGAAGAGGATT
>DBGGTD010000423.1:0-2144 GCA_051162585.1 Elainellaceae cyanobacterium | reverse complement strand
TCGGGAAACTCAGCGATTACTTACGTCATTCCGCTCACAGTTTGCTGACTGGATGTATCTCCAATCATTAACCAATGAGTACCGCGTTCAGACCTGGAATAATCGCCTCGATGTCCTAGATGATTTATTGAGATATGGCAATCAGCATGCGCTAAATCGCTGATTTGAGTAAAAGATTATACGTATCTTAATCAAGTATTCCCTGTAATTGACCGGATTAGCGCTTGTTAGTTTATAGAAAATTTGGGCAGTACGCGCTCCGCGCAGGCAAGCTAACGCAATCCCGATATCGCCCCCTAGCATTGATATCATCGAACCAGTGGGTATCCCCCCTGAGGGGTCAGACACCATGGAATGCATGTTTTTAAAATGTAACCATTGACACATGAAAATCCCAGTGCTTTGGCATGGTTACGTTGTCCATGTGAAAATCGCGTTATTCTAAATAGAACCATCATGGTGTGCTCAGTATCCTCGAATCGGTTGTTGCATCAACGATACTTAATTCAACACGTCTTAGAAAGCCAGCAATCGTGTCGCTCGTACTTAGCGATTGATACCCAGCGAAATAATCGTCGATGCTTCGTGCAAGAAATCCCCTTCTCGCATTGGAGCCACGCCGGACGACTCCGACAACTCCGGCTAGATACACATCGGGAAATCTTGGTGATGTATCAAATTCGGCATCCTCAAATCCCTGATCTTCTGGCAGCCTTTGAAGAAGACGAACATCTTTTTCTAATTCAAGATTATGTTGAAGGCCCGACCCTGCGAGACTTGCGTCATATTCATCGCGAATGGGGACAGAGCTATTCAGAAGCAGATATTGTGCATGTCCTGAAGCATGTGCTTCCTGTGCTCTCTCATATTCATGAGCGGGGGGTCATTCATAGAAATATCTCCCCTGATTCCATCATGATGGCACTCGACGCAGCTGGTATCCAAGAAAGTATTGATCCCAGTCGTCCTGCATCGGTCCGATGCTTAATGGGGCTTCCGATTCTTGTAAACTTTGGTTCGCTCGGGGAATTGACTCAGCAATTTGAACAGAGTAGAGAAGACCACAACCAATCTGAACTATCGCCGGTGCTGAACTCATCGAATGATCGCCTGTCGAGTTATATTCCTCTCGACCAGCAGGGCACTGTTTCTCCCTGCACTGACTTATATGGATTAGCGGCAACCTGCTTTTTCTTGCTAACCGGGCAAGCCCCCCACGAATTGATCGATGCGCGGACCGGACATTGGATATCTGGTACCTCCCTTCAAATTAGCAATGTCCTCGCCGCCATTCTGATTCGGATGATGGCTCCAATACCAAGCGATCGCTATCAGTCTGCTCAGGCTGTCTTGCAGGCAATGGCTCCCCTTTTGTCGATGCCGTTGCTTCCTCCTCAATCTCAACCGGAGATACAGTCGAGTGCGCCAGAGAAAAGACACGGTCTTGATCGCGAGAAATCCTCAAGCTATGGATTGAAATTGCCAGTGTTCTCTGCCTTTCGACTCAAGCCTCAAACTCATTCCCACACAGAGTTGGCTAAGATGGCACTCTCAAACCTGACGAGCGCATCTCTGCCCATGAATCAGGCCATGAATCAGGCCATGTCGCGCCAGCACCGCCATAGTCAAAAATCGCCTCGCTCGACCCCCCCCTCCAAAACATTGGCAGCGTGGACAAATATTGGCATCGCAGCCGGAATTCTTGTTTTCGCAGCCATTGGGTTTCATCGCCACGTGCTGCGCGATTCAGCGACCAGTAATGACGTCTGGATTTCAGGGACGCGAATTTCGCGATCGCAAGCATCAGAACTATTAGGACTTGCCACTGGCGGAGGCGTTAATCCAGACGGTGTAGATTGGGCAGGATTGGAGGGTGCGAATCAGCGATTCCTAGGTTCAACGTCCTCCCTTTCCTCTCAAATCATTGATTTCTCCACGAGCGATCGCCCGATTTCGTTGACCGATAGCCTACATAGCCACTCAGCACACGTCTATCGCATCAGGCTAGATCATGAAACCGACGTGTCGATTTTCTTAGAGGGGCATAGTGCGACTCTGAAACTTTTGTATTTCGACGAGCAAACTCCAAAGCTAAAGGTGCAAGCGACTGAAAACTGGGAAGGGACACTATTGCCCAACCAGGA
>DBGGTD010000422.1:0-8048 GCA_051162585.1 Elainellaceae cyanobacterium | reverse complement strand
CCTACCTCGTGGCCCTGATTCAAGATGTCTGCGAGTTTTCGGCGGGTGTTGAAATGTCCTTAAGTTATGCAGACTATGATTTTGTTCGGCATGAGCTGAGGCTAAACGAATTTGTGCTCCAGCTTATGTGGTGCTTTAGCCGCAGCGCCTTTGAAATGATGCAGCTGATTAGCGGCGTGCGAGCAACGGTTATGCAGCCCGGTTCTGGCTGGAGTACTGGAACCTTACGATTGCTAGTAACATTACAGGTTGAGACACCCGAATTAAGGTGGTCGTTGGATGTCGCAACCGGACGACCTGCCACGCTAGATGTGTTTCCGCTCCACCTACAGGCGATCGCTCAAGCAAATGATTGCCGATGGTGCGAATCTGCCTGCTTGGTGAATCGCCTCGGCGACAAGGTTGAACAGGCTTGGCGATCGCATCCAGACTTGAACCTCTGGCTAGACGGAACTGACGCAGACGTATTAGCATCAAGCGGCGACTGGCAGCCCTGCACCGTCAGGGTGAGAACATCGTTTGAATTTATTCCTGATTTAACGCCTGCACGATAAAAAAATCGGGCAGATCGCTACAGCCTCTCTTACAGCCTCTCTAAATATTTCAGCAGATCTGCCATTTCTTGAGGACTGGGTTGAAATTGCGGCATGGGCGGCGTTTGGCCACTTGTGACCTGCTTGATCAACGCCACTTTAGACTTATGGTCAGAAATATGGTGAAGACTAGGGCCTACCCGCCCATCCCCATAAATGCCATGACACCCAGAGCAATTGAGTTCAAAGATGGCATGCCCTCGTTCAGAATCACCAACAGACGACAACACCGCTTGAATATACGGATCAGACTGCTGAAACTGAAAGATGCCCAATACGACAGAACTAATGACGACTGCTATTGCCAACAGCACTACCACAATTCTTAAAAATGAAGTCTCAGTCTCGGTATTAGTAATCTGATCTTTCAAAAGTTCTTGAGTCAATGGTAATTTACAACGGTTTTTATTTAATAACACACTTTAATACTTTATTCTTTGTAATGCTACTCTCAGATGCAGGGGAATCATAAAAATAGAGTGTGACTCAGGATTCTCCGGCAAAATGCCGTAAAAAATACCCCTGACTATACCAATCCCAGATGGGTTGTGAGCGGTGGGGCGGGCGGCGCCCGCCCCACCGCTCACACACAATTCACAAGCGATTTAGGGTCGCTATATACAGGTATAATTGTCAGTATGCTGAGAAAGCGCTAGACATCTATATTCATTAAGTTTTGTCTCTGTTAAGGAGTTTTAATTGTGGTAGAACCGTTAATTTCCGGTATCGTGCTTGGGCTTGTGCCGGTAACGCTTGCTGGGCTATTTGTTGCAGCTTACATGCAATACCGTCGGGGCAATCAGTTTGATCTTTAAGACTGGTGCTACATAAGTCGTGTCACCGAAACGATTTCAAAGACTTGATCGAATCAGCCTCTCTGAGCTACGTATTCAGAGAGGTTTTTCAATGAAACGCTTAGGAATTGAAACGAGCCGGACGATCTATAGCGGTATGCGCTTGAGTTAAGTACGGTGGTAAGCCGGCGCGGCGCGCCCCACACCACCATTTCTGTACTTGACGCGCACATTGCTATATTTCATAGAATGCATAGAAAGTTAGAGCTGTTCCGCCATAGATTTTTTGGCGGCATTGAACTAAACCTATCCCCTCTGCATCCGAGCCATTTAGCGTCTCTGGAAGCGAAATCTCGGGGCTGTGTTCGACTGCTATTTCGCCATTAGGCGCTAACAACCCATGACGGGCGATCGCCTCTAGAGTGGGATGATATAGCCCACTAGCATAGGGGGGGTCAAAATAAATGCGATCAAACTGTTGTTGAGCAAGGCGAGACAGACGCTGGAGAATATTTCCTCGAACGAGGTGAACAGACTGCTGAGGCATGGCGACCTGCCGCCAATTGTGCTGAATGACCGCGCAGGCTCGACTCGACTGCTCTATTCCGACCACTAAGGATGCGCCGCGACAAAGAGCTTCTGCGCTCATTGCTCCGGTCCCCGCACATAAATCGAGCCAGCGACAACCCGCAATGTCGCCCTGCCAGATATTAAACAATGCCTCGCGTACCCGCGCCGGAGTCGGACGAGTATCTCGACCTGGAACAGTCTTCAATGGGCGATTGCCGTAGATTCGGAGACTCATTACCGCGATGGGAAATTAGTGAACAGCACTATGCTGTGGCTGCGAGTTGCTGAGAATGAACCATGTGAACAAAGTTAGCCAGGATTTGCAGCCCGGTTGTTGATGACTTCTCAGGGTGAAACTGAACCGCCATCAGGTTGTCGCGGGCGATCGCTGCGGTGACTGTTTGGCTGCCGTGAGTGACGGTTGCAGCATTTACAGACGAATCAGCCGGATCTGCATAAAACGAGTGAACAAAATAGACCCAGGGTTCATCAGGCAGGGCTTGCCAAAGCGGCAGATTGGGTTGAGTTCGTTCAAGTTGATTCCATCCCATCTGAGGAATCGTAATGCCCGGTTCGTGGCGGAACCGTCGTACCATTCCAGGGATGACGCCTAAGCCGGGCTCGTGGCCTTCTTCGCTACCGTCGAGCAAGATTTGTAGCCCGAGACAAATCCCTAAAAACGGCTTGCCGCTGGCAATGATATCTTGGATGGGTTGAATCAAATCGCGCGATCGCAAATGCTGAATGGCCGGATCGAATGCTCCAACCCCTGGCAAGATCACAGCATCTGCGCTTTCTAAATCATGATAGGAGTTGGTGACGGCAGGAATGGCTCCAGCATTCTCCAGTCCTTTACAAGCAGAATGAAGATTCCCCATGTCGTAATCGATTACGGCAATTCGAGTCATACCTGCACCTCCGAGCGCGACACCACTACTACTATAGTGCGGGAGTCAATCGTTGCAAGACGAAAATTTGGATGGATCATAGATGGATTGACCACACATCGACGTTTGAGCACCTGATTTGCTATCGATGAGTAAGATTAATTTGGGTACTCGTCACGACTATGGCTCAGACCTTTGATTCGTCCATATCAGATTTTCCTAATTCCCATACTTCTCCTCGTAATATTTCATTCTCTGATTCTTTACCGGATTCTTCAAGGTCGTCGTGTCCGTCTGTCTTGCTAACGTCATTCAGAACGTGGGAAGCCCATCAACCCTCCAATTCGTCGGATGATCTGCTGCTCATGCTGCAAATGCAAATCTTCTACGATCTGCAACTCTACTATCTGCGACACATGCCCGTCGATTTTGAACTCGCGCCTCAGATGGCGATCGCCCAGTTAACGACCCTCCAGCCCGATGTCATTCTCTGCTGCGGCATGGCAGAGTCTCGGACTCGTCTCAATGTGGAATCACAAGCCGTTGTAGATGATACGAGTTTGCGCACCTCAATTCAGCTTGACGCTCTCATTAGCGGGTTACGCATGACAGACATCAGCCATGATGCTGGAACGTTTGTCTGCAATCGTTTGTATTACGATCTGTTGAATCATTTGAAGTGCCAAGACCTGCCGAGCGTATGTTTGTTTTTGCATGTCCCCGTTTTGACGGCCGAAAATCATCACTCGATTGTGTCAGATGCTTGCACGATCGTGCGGCGGCTAGCAGATCTGAGTCAGACAGTTTGAGGGATATGAGCTATTTGGCAGGAAGATGCCAGTGTTCTGGCTTAAATTCGGTCAGTGATCTCAAAATCTGATGAGCATCTTGGTAACGGTGCCAATTCATTGATGCATCAGGCACCGCAACCACTGACATGCCCGCCGACCGCGCTGCCGCAACCCCAGCCAACGAATCTTCGAATACGAGACACGTTGCAGGAGATGCCCCCATGCGTGCCGCCGCAATCAAAAAAATATCGGGTGCAGGCTTGCCCGCGCCAATGGCGGGATCATCACCCGTCACAATGCAGTCAAAGAGATCAAACCATGTCTGATGAAAGGTCGTCTTTAAGCTAAACGGACGCTGAGACGAACTCGTTGCCACAGCTTGGGGAATTTTGTGATGGTGTAAATGCTTAATCAGGCTGATCACGCCTGGTAGGGGCTGCGCCTGAGGATAAATATCGTCGATGAGCGCATCTTTGTGCTGGAGATAATCGTGAGGCGTAAGGGGCAACTCTAAATCATCAATCAAGATCTGCGCTGACTCTAAGGCGTTGCGTCCAGCAATTTTGGATTTGATAGATGAATCGACGGTTTTGCCATATTGACCTGTGATGATGGCATTCACTCGATCGATTAGAGACTCGGTATCTAGGAGCAGACCGTCGAGGTCATAAATGACATGAGTAATGGACGGGTTATCAAACATTCGCGATCGCGTGAAGGCAATATTGAGTCAGAAGGTACGCTCTCCATTCCGCAATTGTTTCACATTACTCAACCAACTGAACAGCGACTTACCAATCTCAGCTTACCAATCTCGACTGGCACTCATTCACGTTAATTACTCCACCAGCACCGTGCTAGACACCTAGATATATAGATGCGCCTACCTTATTGCTTCTTGTCTTGTTTGACGGTGACCCACTGCCCTGTTGTCGGATCTCGGTAGACAACAAATGGATTTGGGCGCAAAGGTTTAACAGAGGTGCGTGGCATGGCGTGCTTGTCTCCTATGATTCAGTCGCTAACGTTGCCTCAAGATTAGTTGCATCAGGATTTTAATCGACGACTCGAAGCAGCCCTTGTCTGAGGGCATCATAAACCCGGTCTAGAAGCGATCGCTCGTATTCGTTGGGCGAGTCAGAGAGAGATACCATCAAACATTGTTGATCGTGGCGCGTAATGCGGCGAGATGCGAGAATGCCGTGAATCAAACGGTCGAGGGATTGGTTCTGGAGGGCAAATGAAGATTGCATGAAGGTAGAGGAACGATTGATTGACTTAATATCCCTTTTTTCTTTTGGATAGGAAGTGATTTTGCTCCAACTCTATTTGTGATTCTTCCCCGGTTAAGCTGTAATCGAGATCACAACTTCTAAGAACCTTTATCAACATAAGGATGGCTTTACTCAATTCTTACGAGAAATTTACCGGAAATTTATCAGGTGGTCTTTACGACCCCATTCAGCGTAATATCCTCACTTTTCCCCTGGCGCAGAACTTGTCACCATAAGGATATTAGTCGGCTCAAGGGTAAGCCTATGAAATCTTCAAACGTGGTTCAAGCATTTTACAACTGGTATCGTGGCGCCATTCGCAACGCAAGGTATCGATGGATTATTGTGTTAGCAACAATCGCCTATCTCGTTAGCCCATTTGATATCTCACCAGATTTTATTCCAATCATTGGATGGATTGATGATGGCGTTATTGCAACTTTGCTTGTCGCAGAGTTGTCTCAAATGTTTTTAGAGTGGATTGGTCGCCGCAATTCGGGTGATGTGGCTCAGGCCGAGCCTGATGTATCGGAGCCTAATGTGCTGACGGTTGACGCAGCGGCTGAGTAGGGTCAGCAGACGTTTGGATGAGCCACCTATGCGAGCTGGATGTCACTATTGTGTATCGTATCTGGTCAACTCAAGCAAGCTCAAAAAAACAGCAGGTTTTCATCGTGAAACCTGCTGTTAAGGCATGTGTTAGCAGAGAACAATACGCAGAAAATGATACCAACCGCGGGCGAGCTTTAGTTTGAGCAGCCGCGAAGCTCAGCAGGAGTGAAATCGATTGAGAGAAAAGCAAGGATGCTTAGATGCTTACAAGGCACCAATGTTAGCAAGCCCTAAGATAACGCCTGCACCAATCAGATGACCGAAACTAGTAGTCGCTAGCAAGGCAGGTAACCCCATTCCTCCAAACATGGGAGACATGGGCAATTCTGGACCTTCACTCGGTTTTTGCATCGTCAGCTTCCCAAAGGCGATCGCCAAAACGTTGCAGAGGATCATTACGATCGCAACTTTAGGACTCCACGATAGAGTATTCGGAACAGCCACAAGCAATGTCAAGTAAGTCAACGTCACACTCTCCTGATACATGTCCAATATCTAAGCTTTAATCTTTCCTTAGGAGTTGAAGCAAATTGTCATTCTCGTTGTAAGACTTAACATTTTCCAGTCCAAATGCTAGCCCAAATGCTAGTCAAGCGTGAATAATTGGGTGCCTCATCCATCTCCCGAAACCTTCGTTAAGTTTTTAAGAAATATAGCAATCCCAGATGGTTTGTGAGTATTAAAGAGATATGACAGATTAGTTTTCCCATTACTTCCCATTACTTTTTTATTACCCCTTCCTCAGCACAAGAGAGCCACGTATGTTCTTCCATTGGTCTTATTTTCTTTTGATTCCAGGCATGATTCTCATGTTCTGGTCACAAAGCCAGGTCAAAGGTGCCTACCGTCGCTATTCTCAGGTTCAATCCAAGATGGGAATGACTGGAGCGCAGGTTGCCCATATGATTTTGCAAAAGATGGGCATTACGGACGTGCGGGTTGAGCCTGTTTCAGGGGAGCTGACCGATCATTATGATCCCAGCGCTAAAGCGGTCAGGTTGTCTCAAGGTATTTATAATTCCAAGTCACTTGCGGCAGCGGCGATCGCAGCCCATGAATGCGGACATGTCTTGCAACACAAGCATGGCTATTCGTTTATGAATTTTCGGGCAACCCTGGTTCCAGCCGCCAATATTGGATCTCAAATTGGCCCAATGCTGGTGATTGCTGGTATTTTCTTAAACGCGATGGGCAGCATTTCTACCCTGTTCATCAATATCGGCATTGTTTTATTTCTTGCCGTGATTGCCTTTCATCTGATCACGTTGCCCGTTGAGTTTGATGCCTCTAGCCGTGCCCTTAAGCTGATTGACCAGCTTGGCATCTTGCAGGGTGATGAAAATCAAGGGGCACAACGAGTATTGCAGGCGGCTGCTTGGACCTATGTCGCAACAGCCCTATATGCCGTGTTACAACTGGCGCAGCTGATCTTAATTTCACGAGAACGCTGATTCTCGGGGATGAGCTAATTCCGCTCTTTCCTAATACTCGCGTTGCATCCCCAGCTTGATTAACCTTATCTAAAGCTCAGGCACCATTTCGGAAAGCCCGCTTATAGTGAAGCAAGCTAGGGTTGTTTATTTATTGCGCTGTTTATTTATTGCATTAATTGCGTTGATTTCGCTAATTGCTGTTAGTCCTATAAGGAGCAAAACATGAGCCAAAGCCTGCTTGACCAACTCCGCCAGATGACCGTTGTGGTGGCAGATACTGGGGATATTAAGGCGATCGAAACCTTTACCCCTCAAGATACGACGACGAATCCTTCTCTGATTACGGCTGCCGCCCAAATGGAGGATTATCAAGATATCGTAGATGATACCCTCAAGCGGGCGCGAGACGAATTGGGCACTAGCGCGAGTGCTAAGCAAATCGTCAACCTAGCGATTGACCAACTGTCGGTCGCATTTGGGCTTCGCATTTTAGATATCGTGCCAGGTCGGGTTTCGACCGAAGTCGATGCGCGCTTGTCATACGATACGGAGGCAACTCTTGCGAAGGCCCGCTATATCATCGATCAGTACAAAAAAGCGGGTGCTGATGCGAGTCGAGTCTTGATCAAAATTGCCTCGACTTGGGAAGGAATTCAAGCGGCGGAAGTTCTTGAGAAAGAAGGAATTCACTGCAATCTAACGTTGCTGTTTGGAATCCATCAAGCAGCAGCCTGTGCAGATGCTGGAGTGACTCTGATCTCGCCGTTCGTTGGCCGCATTTTAGACTGGTACAAGAAGAGTACCGGGCGTGACTCGTATCCACCTGAGGAAGATCCGGGGGTTGTATCTGTTACGCAAATTTATAACTACTTCCGTAAGTTTGGCTACAAAACGGAAGTCATGGGCGCGAGTTTCCGCAATATTGGAGAAATCTGCGAACTGGCAGGCTGCGATCTGCTAACGATTTCGCCAGCATTGCTGAAGCAGTTGAAGGAAACAGAGAGTGACTTGCCTCGCAAGCTCGACCCAGAAAAATCAGCCACGCTGGATCTTGAGAAAATGGTCGTGGATAAGGCAACCTTTGAGCAGATGCA
>DBGGTD010000421.1:0-3200 GCA_051162585.1 Elainellaceae cyanobacterium | reverse complement strand
CCCCATGCCCCAGAAACATTTATTCTCAACGCAGGCAATTTAGTTCTCGATCTCCGTCAGCGTAGCGTCAACATGCAAGGCAACGCCATCGATTTATCAACCCGTGAGTTTACCCTACTCGAAATGCTAGTGCGAGAACCAGGGCGCGTCTGGACTCGCCAAGAATTACTTGACCAAGTATGGGGATATGACTATGAATCGAGTTCAAATATCATAGATGTCTATATAGGCTATCTCCGTAAAAAACTGGGGCAAGGAACAATCAAAACAGTACGCGGAGCAGGCTATCGACTTCAACTATAGCGAGTCTTAGCTCACTCATCTCAGCCGATTGACAGGGCGCTTGACAAACGCTCTCATTCTCTATGGAAATGAGCACGGTAAAAGTACAGGCTTTGCCTTTGAGACAACGCCGGTTCCGGTTTTTGAAACACTCTCGATAAAACACCCATACTGAAATTTCACATCATCAAGCTGAGAGAAAATCGTATGAGGATCATCCAGCCCATCTCCTTCATACTGCACAACTACGCCGGTATAGGGCGTGCCATTTTCATTTGTCAAATTTTTCGAAACCGGATACGACACAATACCATCTAGCCCCTCAAGCGCCAGCGAATCTTGCATCTCAGGCCATAAGACAGGTCCTGCTTGCTGAACGCCCGTGGCGAGGGCGACTGCATCAAACACTTCTTCTGGAAAAGCGCGATCGCCCTTGCCAACTGGTTGATAAATGGCACGCGGTGAATGCCCCGGAAGCGGGCGCTTAGAAATGCGCGGCATGTAAACCATTGGCTCAGCAGCTTCCCAAGAACTCTGAAGTAATCGCAGTGCAGGGTATAGCTGATCCAACGGATCTGATTTCTTCAACACCTGACTCAGCACGTCTGCAATTTTCTGAAAATCGGAGTCATCCGAATTCGCTAATGCCGAGAATAGCAATGCCCAAAAGCCTCCTGACCCCGTTGGCACAACTGCTTTGATGCGAGGCTCGACAGCTCCCATCATCGCTGCGTACTGAGCCCCTTGAGATTGTCCCAGCACAGTCACCTCTGACGTATTAAGCCAAAACTCCTTTTCAGTAGCCGGAAGACTCGGCCCTGAACAACTGCCTAATTGTTCAGGCAAAATGCGAACGTGTTCGAGTGCCTTTAGCAGTAGTCGTTGCTCAATCACGCCTTGCCGAAAGGTATCTCGATAGGCGGATGGGTTGGTTGGGTTGAGATACGGACGATTACCGAAAAAATCGGAAACAACCACCGGAATCCGCTCCGGGTTCAGAGGCAATGCACTGCCAACAGACGCAAAGCCGCGCCGAGCAATCACATCGGCAGGGCCTCTCCCCGGTATTCGCTTGCCGTTTACCTCAGGAACCGGACCTCGATCAACCACCTGAGTGCTCAACCCCCCTGACCCGTGGTAATAGACCATGAGCGGGTAGCCTCCCTTGGGCATGGGTTTCTTCGGCAACGTAATCACCACAGGGATAGTCTGCTTTCGTTGTTCCTGGAGCCTCCCATTGTTATCAAATTCAAACAGACCTTCTTTCTTCTCAAAAAATAGGAATGGTGGAATCCCTCGCTGAAACTGAGGAAGCGTAACCTCAGCTAAAAACTTGCAATGATCTAAACCCGTGACGATTTTTTCGGGCTCAAAGCGAATCAACTTGATAGACGGATCATAATGTTCAAGAACTTGATTGGAAAGCTGAGCCATCTCTGCCACAACGTCACCCGTTGTAAATACCGTTGCGGCAACCACGCTGTTGCGGTTGATTTCTAGCTGATCGAGCGTTTCCCAGAGAGGCTTATAGAGCAAATATGCCTTAAATTTTCGCTTCAGCTCTCCGCTCGGAATCAGCCCTTGACGAAGCTCTTCAAACGCTTTTGGCGCTTGGAGTGGCTGACCATTTTCGCTCTTCAGCGAGCGACGAATAACATAGGCATACTGCCGATTGGGCTTGAGAACGATACCCGGATAGGGCGAAACCGCAAGCAAATACTTAGGTACATAAAACGGATCGGGCGTCGGATTGGTCGCCACAACGGGAAACAGTCGACCTCGCTCTGGAGAGGTGCGACCAATATCGACGAGCAAGATAGACGCCTGTGGGTCGGCGGCGATCAGCTCAGTGGGATCGAGCGAGGCTAGGGGTTGATTAAAGCGAAAGTAGCCAGCGGCAGTCGTCGGGAATGCGGGGCGATCGCTCGATATGGTTTTGAGCCGCTTAAAGAAACCGAATGTTTTGGTAAATACTGGAAACCCCGACAGATCAGGATGTCCATCGGCGTCAAGTCGAAAATCTGAAGGATAGGGAAGGTTATAAAACTCATTGGGATCGCTCAAATCGGCATTTAGATCAAAGGTGGCGATCGCCGGAGACGATTGAGCCTGCGCTTCAAGCTGAAACAGGTTACCAAATGCTAGAAGCAACGCAACGCAAAACACGATCCCCAGTTTACCCAGATTATCTCGTTGTTTCTTTAAGTATTTCCCGTGTCCCAACTGTGTTGTCTCCAATATTTTAATAGTGGCCAGCAAAATATTGCGACTAAATAATAACAGTCATAGAGGGAATGCAATCAGGATTTATATCTATTCTTTACATGGCATTGCTGGATGCAGATAGGATTCGCTAATAGGCAGTCCTGTAGGAGAAACTGCTCTTACAAATTTCATCTAGATCAGCAACGTTCAAGCCCCTAAACTTTTATCGTGTCATCTGCTGCCCTCTGATTTAGAGCTTGATTGAACGAAAATGACCACTTGACCGACCAACAATGGAATCAGACTAGCTGCCAAGATTAATCCCCAGCCTTGCAATCCTGGGTCGGTTATTTGCAAGACTCTGGCAAGCGGCGAGAAATAGACGGCAAAGAGCAGCAGCCCACTACACAGCAGCAATGCGCCCCAGATATATGGATTTTTTGTAATCTCATTGCGAAACAGATTCGAGCCGCGATCGCGCATATTAAAGACATGCCACAGCCGCCCAAATGCAATCGAAAGAAATGAGATCGTCACCGCGCGGTCTTGCGGAATATCAAGCACGTTGAGGCAGAGTGCAAAGATGCCAAGCACCGCACCTGCAATCAGAAATCCATATCCCCCAATCGCCCACCAGTGACGATTTGCCAGGACGGGTTCTTTAGGGTCCCGCGGCGGTTGCGTCATGAGCACGGGGTTGCCTTCTCCAACGC